>NZ_AQOI01000139.1:0-11248 GCF_000364665.1 Xanthomonas sp. SHU 199 | reverse complement strand
TGCCAGCAGGGCCAGCGGCAGCAGCGACCAGCGCGGCCGCGGCAGCCGCGCGATGCCGCGCCACAGCCGCTCCAGCATCGGCGAATCGGCATGGTCGCGCGGCGAGGGGTCGATCAGCGCCGGCAGCAGCAGGCGCGTGGTCAGCGCCGCCACCAGCAGGCCGGCGATGGTGAACACCGCCAACTGGCGCAGGCCGTCCACGCCGGAGAACAGGAAGGTGACGTAGGCGATGCAGGTGGAGACCACGCCGGTGGCCAGCGTCGGCCACAGATGGCGCGCGTTCTCGCGTGGATCCAGGCCCGGGCGCTGATGGCTGAACAGATGGATCGGGTAGTCCTGGACCACGCCGATCAGGGTGAAGCCGAACGCCACGGTGATGCCGTGCACGCCATCGAACAGCAGCGCCACCGCGCCCAGCCCGGCCAGTCCGGCGCTGGCCAGCGGCAGCACGCCCAGCACCGGGATCTTCCAGCTGCGGTAAGCGACCAGCAGCAGCACGATCAGCCCCACCGTATCCAGGGTGCCGATCCACTGCGCCTCGTTCTGGGTGCGCCCGCCGATCTCCACCGAGAACGCGCCGGGGCCGGTCAGGGTCAGCGTGCTGCCGGTGCCGGCGCTGACCTTGGCGAAGGCGGTGTGGATCGCATCCACCGCGCGTTGCTGGCCGGTGGGATCGAAGCCGGCCGCGCGGGTCTGCGCCACCAGCAGCGCGTCCTTGCCGGCGCGGTCGAACCACACCCCGTCGCGCTGCTGCGGGCCGCCGGCCGGCTGCAGGCTCTCGGCCAGGTGCAGCACTTCCAGGGTCGGATCGCGCGGCAGCAGCGGCTCCACCATCGCCGCCGCCGGCGAGCCCAGGTCCTGCAGCCGCGCCTGTAGCGCATCGCGCAGGGTCGGCGCATCCAGCGGTTTGGCGTCGAAGCTGTCGCTGAGCAAATAGCGGTACGGCAGCAGGCGCGGCGGGATCGCATCCAGGCTGGCATCGGCGCCGTTGGCGACCAGTTCGAACACGTCGCGCTGCGCGGCCAGTTCGGCATGCAGCGCCTGCGATTGCCGCGCCAGCGTGGCCGGATCGGCCCCGGACAACGACATCAGCAGCAGCCGCGAGCCAGGGCCTTCGCCGAGTTCGTCGAGCAGGAGTTTCTGCGCGGGAGTGCGGGCTTCCGGCATGAACTTGCGCAGATCACCGGACACCTGCAGTGCGTTGCCCAGCCAGATCCCGGCCACGGTCAGCAGCGCCAGCCACAGCAGCGCCAGCGAGATGCGCATCTTCGAACTCAGGGCTCGCGTCATCGCTGCATCCCCACGCCGCCCTGCGCCGCGCGATCAGCCGCCGCACGCGCAGCCGTCAGGCCGGCAGCACGCTGCCGGCGGGCGCCTCGTGCGGGGATCACGCCGCGTCGCCGTGGCACAGCGCGGTCAGCGCGGCGCTGTCGGCAACGGCGCCGGCGGCCTGCGCGGCACCGGCCAGCAGGGTGCGCTGGACGTCGCCCTTGGCCGGGGTGGTCTCGATGCAGCGCAGTTCGGCGCCACGGCCGTACAGGCGCAGGCTGCGCACGTGCGCGGCCATGGCCGGATCCTTCGGCTGCAACTGCAGCTGCCAGCGCTCGCGGGTGCCGCTGCTGCTGATGTTGAACTGCTGCTGCAGCAGCGCGCGGTCGCCGGACAGCAACGCGCCGAAACCGCTCTGCAAGCCGGCCAGTTCCGGCACGCGCGTCAGCGAGAAGCGCCGCGGCGGCTTGCCGTCGCGCTCCAGCGTGGCTTCACTGCCGCGCAGGGTGGTGGTCTCGTGGTACGGCGCGGTGACCTCGCGCACCAGCGTCTGCGCGTCCGGGCGGCGGTACTCGCCCTGCACCCGCAGCGGCGCCTTCAGCAGCGCCGAGCCGCGCAGTTCGACGAAGGCGGTGCTGACCGGCGCCGGCCGCGCCAGCTTCTGCAGGATCCAGTCGGCGTCCGGCGCCTCAGGCGATGCGGCGCTCAGCGGTGCGGCGCTGCACAGCAGTATCAGCATCCACGGCAAGGTGCGGCGCATCGGCATGGCGGTTGTTCCAGAAGTCGTAGAAGTTGAACCAGTTGTAGGGCGCGGAGCGGGTGTAATGCTCCAGCCTGGCGGCGTAATCGCGGATGAGCGCGGCCAGCACCGGCGCACGCTGCCGGCGCGGCAGGTCCAGGCCTTCGCTGAAGGTCTCGAACACCAGCTCGTAGCGGTTGCCGCCGCGGTACAGCCCGAACGCCAGCACCACCGGCACCTTGAGCGCGGCGGCGATCAGCCACGGCGACGTCGGGAACATGGCGCCCTGGCCGATGAACGCGGCCGGCAGCGCCGGATCCTCCGGGCGCGGCCGGTCCACCAGCAGCGCGACCAGCGCGCCCTCGTCGGTGGCCTGCTTGATCGCCATGACGATCGAGGTGCTGTCCATGCCGGCGTCGATGATGTTGGCGGCCAGTTGCGGGTTCAGCGCGCCCAGCAGTTCGGTCATCGCCGGGTTGTGCGCCTTGTCCAGCACCACCTTGACCTGCACGTCCGGGCGCTCGGTGGCCAATACCCGCAGCGCGTCGAAGCTGCCCAGGTGCGAGCCGAAGATCAGCACGCCGCGGCCGCGGTCCATCTGCGTGTGCAACTGGTCCAGGCCGCGGATCTGCACCCGGAACCGGTGCATCTGCCCGCACAGCATGAACACCCGGTCGAGGATTGTCGAAGCGAAGGTGTGGATGTGCCGGGCCACCTCCAGCAGCGTGGCCGGGCGGTCGAACACGCGGCTCAGGTAGTGCCGCGAATCGCGCCGCTCCGGGCCGCGCACCAGCAGGAAGTACAGGGTGATCGGATACAGCAGCAGGCGGCCGACGGCGCGGCCGCCATAGCGGGCGATGCTGCGGATCAGCCACAGGGCGAAATGGCCGCCGCCTTCCGGGCGGTGCTTCCAGCCGGCGCTCACGGCGCCGCCTCGGCGTTCAGCTCGCCGCTGACCAGCAGGTCCTCGCCGCGCAGCACGCGGAAGCGCCAGCGCGGCGCGGTACCGTCCAGTTCCACCCGCGCCGGCTGGCCGGGAAACAGCGGTTGCACGAACTTCACCTGCGGCAGGCGCAGCGGCGCGCGCGCGCCGTGCGCCGCCTCGACGGCCTGCAGCACGTGGTCCAGCACCACGACGCCGGGCACCACCGGGCGGCCCGGGAAGTGGCCGGGCAGGCTGGGATGATCATGCGGTACGACGAATTGCATACGGGCGACTCATATCCTGGGTTCGAGCATGGCACGGACGGCCTGGTGCGCGCGCTGGGTCACTTCCTGGCGGTTCAGCGGGCCGTCCTCGCCGTTCACCCGGATCGGCGTGCCGATCCGCACCCGGATGACGCCGGGCCGGACCCGGAACAGGCTGGTCGGCGGCAGCACCTTGCCCGCCCCGTCCAGCGCCACCGGCACCACGTCCACCCCGGCGTCGATCGCGGCCTGCAGCAGCCCGGCCTTGAACTCGGCCAGCGCGCCGCTGCGGCTGCGGGTGCCCTCCGGGAACAGGCACAGGTCCTGGCCACGGCGCAGCAACGCCGCCGCCTCGCGCCGCATCATCGCCCCGGCGCGGCGGCTGTCGCGGTCCAGGAACAGCATGCCGGTCGCGCGCGCATACCAGTTCACGAACGGCACCTTCAGCATCTCGTCCTTGAGCAGGAAGCGCAGCGGCACCGGCAGCGCCATGAACAGCGCGCAGATGTCGATGATCGACTGGTGGTTGCTGACGAACAGGTGGTTGCGCGACCAGTCCACCCGCTCGCGGCCCTCCACCTGCAGCCGCGCCCCGGCGCCGAACAGCAACACCGGCGCCCAGAAGCGCGCGCCCATGCGCAGCGGCAGGCGCGGCCCGGTCAGCCGCAGCAGCACCAGTGCGACGACGATGCCCAGCGCGGTGTGCGCCAGGGTGAATACCAACTGCAGGGCGTTCCACACGGCCCAGGCCATGCGCGAAGGCATCCCAGCCTGCGGCAACTTGCTGTTTTCCTTGATGATCTGCACGACCCTTGCGTCCCCTGCACTTCGCGCGTCAGCGCAACAGATCGCGCCAAAAAACCGGCCCCAGCCGCGCCAGCCGGTGCAGGAAGTCGGGCAGATTACGGTAGGGACGCTGCGGAAACCAGCGCCCGCGCAGCAGGTACTCGCCGACGAAGAAGCCGCCGATGACCCCGTAGCCGAGCAGATTGGCGAACAGCGAGGCGCGCGCATCGCTGATCGGCAGCGGCGAGGCCAGGCCCAGTTGCGCCAGCACCCCGCTGGGCTGGGCGCACAGCGCCAGCAGCAGGTTGAGCAGGGTCAGCCCGACCAGCAGCAGGGTCCAGGCCAGGGTCAGGCGGCGGGTGTAGCGCAGTTGGTCCGGGGTGATCGGCATGCCGGCCTGCCGGTACAGGGCCTCGACGATGCGGGTGATCAGCGGCGTGCGCCCGCGCTGCAGGCTGCGCCCGAAGAACCAGGCCACCCAGGCGGTGAACAGCACCGGCGGTGCGGCCAGCAGCAGCAGGGCGTGCGGCGAGCGCCACAGCGGCACCAGCGCCGCGGTCGCGGCGATCGCCAGCGCCCAGGCCCAGGGCCGCCAGCGCGCCATCGGCTCCACCAGCACCATCAGCACCAGCGCCGCGCCGGCCAGCACCGCCAGGTCCGGGCGGTGCGCGGCATTGGCCCAGTGCGCCAGTGGCGAGTAGGCCAGCGCCAGCAGCACGCCCAGGGCCAGCGCCCAGGGCGCGGCGTCGGCCGGCTCAGCTGGTCTTGTTGGCTTCGACATGCGCCGACAGCGCGCGCAGCGAGGCGAAGATGCGGCGGTTCTCGTCGTTGTCCGAGCGCAGCTGGAAGCCGTAGCGCTTGCTGATCGCCAGCGCCAGTTCCAGGGCGTCGATCGAGTCCAGCCCCAGGCCGGTATTGAACAGCGGCGCCTCCGGATCGATGTCGCCGGGCTGGACGTCTTCCAGGTTCAGGCTCTCGACCAGCAGCTCGGCCAGTTCACGTTCGGCGGCGGTTTGCGAAGACATCCAGGGGCTTCCAGGCGAAAGGACGGGTGCGACAAGATGGTGCATCGGGCGCTGCGGCGCAACCATCGGCCCGCGAACGGCACGCTATCATGCCGTTTCGCCCCGCCGTTGCGCCCGCAGGTTCCCTCAGGATGACGTTCGCCGCTGTTGCTTCCCCTCCCCCCAACGCACGCGACGCCGCGGCAGACACGCCCGACGTGCTGGTGATCGGCGGGGGGCCGGCCGGCTGCGCGGCGGCGATCGTGCTGGCGCAACGCGGCTGGCGGGTGACGGTGCTGGAAAAGGACCACCATCCGCGCTTCCACATCGGCGAATCGCTGCTGCCGATGAACATGCCGATCCTGCAGCGGCTGGGCGTGCTCGACCAGGTGCGGGCGATCGGCGTGCTCAAGCTCGGCGCCGATTTCCCCAACGATGCCGGCGGCTACAACACCTTCCGTTTCGCGCACGCGCTGGGCGCGCAGTCCGACTTCGCGCTGCAGGTGCCGCGCGCCGACTTCGACCGGGTGCTGTTCGCACACGCGCGTGCGGTCGGCGCCGACGTGCACGAGGGCGTGCGCGTCGAGGCGGTGCAGCTGGACGGCGAGACGCCGACGGTGCAGGCACGCGGCGCCGACGGCGTGCGCCACTACCGGCCGCGCTACCTGATCGACGCCAGCGGCCGCGACACCTTTCTCGGCAACACGCTCAAGCTCAAGCGCGCCAATCCGCGGCACCAGTCGGCGGCGCTGTTCAGCCATTTCCGCGGCGTGGCGCGGCGCCCCGGCGAGGACGCCGGCAACATCAGCATCTATCGCCACGCGCACGGCTGGATGTGGCTGATCCCCCTGCCCGACGACGTGATGAGCGTGGGCGCGGTGTGCGACCCGGAGTACATGAAGACCCGCAAGGGCTGCGACAGCGAGACGTTCCTGCTGCGCACGCTGGCGCTGAATCCGGACGTGGTGGCGCGCATGGCCGGCGCGCAGCGCGTGGCGCCGGTGCATGCCACCGGCAACTACGCCTACGAATGCACGCGCATGAGCGGCCCGCGCTGGCTGATGCTCGGCGACGCCTACGCCTTCGTCGACCCGATGTTCTCCTCCGGCGTGTACCTGGCCATGCACAGCGCCGAGCGCGGCGCGTCCGTGGTCGACGCGGCGCTGCGCGACCCGGCCAGCGAGGCGCGGCTGCAGCGGCGCCTGGAGCGGCACCTGCGCGGCGGCCTGGACGAGTTCAAGTGGTTCATCTATCGCTTCACCTCGCCGACCATGCGCGAGCTGTTCGCGCAGCCGCGCAACGTGCTGCAGGTGGAACAGGCGGTGGTGGCGATGCTCGCCGGCGACGTCTTCGACAACCGTGCGGTGCTGCGCCGCCTGCGCGTGTTCCGCGCCATCTATGCGCTGTCCGCGGTGGCGATGCTGCCGCGGGCGTGGCGCGCCTGGCGCCACCGCCGCCGCCAGGCCCGCGAACAGTTCCACGGCGACACCTTGCACGGAGATACACCATGAGCCGCCCGCACCTGCAGTTTCCGCACCACACGCAGGGCCATCCGCAGTTGCAGGTGGACTACGTCGCCGAAACCGACCCCAGCCAGTGGCTGGCCGAGGATCGCGTCCTGGCGGTATTCGGCTTCGGCGAGACCGCGCCCTACCACGACGACCCGCGCTACCTGCGCGTGCCGCTGCAGCCGCACGGCCCGCGCATGCTCGAGGTGTGGCGCACCGACGCACCGGTGCACAGCGGCCGCGACGGCGCCATCGCCTGGGCCAGCGACGGCCGCCTGCAGTTCGGCGTCATCGAGATCGACGAGCGCCAGGTCGACCTGGACATCGAGGAAGCCGCCGCGCTCGCCTACGCGCAGATCAGCGCCTTCGTCGCCGGCAGCGCCACCCCGCGCCTGCTGCGCATCTGGAACTACCTCGACGCGATCACCCTGGGCAGCGGCGACCGCGAGCGCTACCGGCGCTTCTGCGTCGGCCGCGCGCGCGGGCTGGGCGATTTCGACGCCACCCAGCTGCCGGCGGCGACCGCGGTCGGCCGCTGCGACGATGCGCGGGTGATGCAGATCTACTGGCTGGCCGCCGCGCAGGCCGGCACCCCGCTGGAGAACCCGCGCCAGGTCAGCGCCTACCGCTACCCGCGCCAGTACGGCCCGCAGCCGCCCAGCTTCGCCCGCGCCATGCTGCCGCCGGCCGGCAGCGACATGCCGCTGCTGCTGTCGGGCACCGCCAGCGTGGTCGGCCACGCCTCCATGCATCAGGGCCAGTTGCTGGCGCAGTTGGAGGAAACCTTCGCCAACTTCGACGCCCTGCTGGCGGCCGCCCGCGAACACGCCCCGGACCTGCCGCCGCAGTTCGGCGACGGCACCCGCCTCAAGGTCTACGTGCGCGAGCCCGGCGACCTGCCGCTGGTCGCCGCCGCCCTCGATACCCGCTTCGGCGACCGCGTCCCGCGCCTGCTGCTGCACGCGGTGATCTGCCGCGACGAACTGGCGGTGGAGATCGACGGCGTGCATGGTTGAACGGCGACGCAAGATCGTCCTGGTGTCCGGCGCCCCAGGCGCCGGCAAGACCACGCTGGCGGTCCCGCTGGCGGCGCACCTGGGGTTTCCGCTGTTCTGCAAGGATTTCATCAAGGAAACGCTGACCGACGCCCTGGGCGATGGCGGCGGCGATCTCGCCGCGTCGCGCCGTCTCGGCGGCGCCGCGATGGAGGTCCTCTGGTCGCTGGCACAGCGCAGTCCGCACGCGGTGCTGGAAGCCAACTTCCGACCGCGCAGCGACTACGAACGCGGCAGGATCGCCGCACTGGAGGCGAGGCTGGTGGAAGTCCATTGCCACTGCGGCCATGACGAGACCCTGCGCCGCTTCCGCGCGCGCGCCACGACGGGCACGCAGCACGCGGCACACCCCCTGCGGGAACTGCCGCCCGACCTGCTTGCCGACTATCCCGGTCCGATCGGCCTGGGGACGGTGATCGACGTGGACACCCGCATGCCGGTGGATCTGCCGCACCTGTTCGCGCAGGTCGCCGCCGCGCTTTCCTGAGCGGGTACCGGCACCGCCGCTGCCGCGCCGGTTCCGCCCTCGCGACGCGCTGTCCCTGGACTTGCGCCCAAGTGCGGTCTGTGCGGGACGGATGCCGTGTCGCTGCTTGCCCGGCGCAAATCACGTTGGACGCCGGACGTGGCAGAGCGCACCGCAGCAAGCGCGTATGCGTCGATGTTTCGCACCGCTGCCTTCCACCCCGCGCCTGCCCATCCCCCCTCGCCGGCCACGCAGTGGCGACATGCACTAACGCGTCGGCGCGGCCAGGTGACGGTCCAATTCCGGCTGTGTAGTGCGCTGCTGCTCCTGCCCCAGCGCCTGATTGGCCAGCGCCAGTTTCTGGTCCGACTGCTCCACCGGCGTGGCCAACGCCTGCTCCACCGGAACGACCGCGCGCTTCATCGCCGGGTCCTCCAGTGCGCCCTGCACGGCGATCAGGTTCCCGGTCTTCCCCAACACCACGTGGTCGACCCGCTCCAGCGCATTGCCCGACAACGAATAGCCGGCCGTGCCCGGATACATGTCGCGGTTGTCCTTGCAGGCCGCCAGCAGGCTGCGGCTGAGCCGTTCGCTGTCGTGGTCGTAGGCCTTGCCCAGGTCTGCGTCGACCCTGCGCATGCCTGCGCGGATCTGTTCCAGCAACGCGTGATCCGGATGCCCCGGCAGCGACGGATCATCGCTCCGGTGCGCCTCCGTGCCGTGCGCGGGAAGCGTCGAAGGTTCGGGTAACCCGTTGGCCAGGGGCGACACGTGCCGATGGGTGTCGGCGGTGTGCTGCAGCAGTCCCGCGACCGGCGGCTGGGTGCTGGTGTCGAAGTACGGCAGAGGACGCCGGTCCCTGCCCAGATCCAGCCCGTTCTCTTCCAGCAGCGACTCGCGCAGATGCAGCCGCGACAGGTTCAGCGCGATCTGCGGGGTGTCGTTGCCGGGTTGTGGCGGATGGCTTGCTCGCTCCGCCTGTGCGATGAACGAGAGCGCATTGGCTGCGTAGTA
This sequence comes from Xanthomonas sp. SHU 199, assembly GCF_000364665.1. NCBI lineage: Bacteria > Pseudomonadati > Pseudomonadota > Gammaproteobacteria > Lysobacterales > Lysobacteraceae > Xanthomonas > Xanthomonas sp. SHU 199. The sequence goes on along the minus strand of NZ_AQOI01000139.1, from coordinate 2,219 downwards.
GTTGGGATAGTCGGAGTTTCCGAGCGCGCCCAGGCCACCCGGGCTTCTAGGCAGCTTATCGAAGTAGTTCTGCCCCATTGCCTCCAGATTGCCCGGGGTCGAACTCAGCGTCAGATCGCTATTGATGCTCAAGTTCTGCTTCAGCTCATAGGACAAACCACGCGGCCCACTCTTGACCTCAATAAAGTCAGCCATTCGACCTGGCTGCTCGCGATAGATGTCTTGAAGCGATGGATGGGGATTGACTGCTTTCACCTTGCTTACGACAGCGTTCCATCCCGCAATTTCTGCTCCAGCCTCATCGCGCCGATGCTGAGCCAACAAGGTATTGAGAGGCTCGGTATAGTCGCGAGGCTCCGACTGGTGCCGCGCAATGTGCTTCACCGCGTCATGGAAAGCTTCGCGCGCTCGCGCAGTGTCAGCGGCATTGAAACCGTGTTGCAGCTCGTGGCCCAACACGAATGTCAGCTCACCGGCAGCGGGCAACCTGCCTCCAGGCAGCGCAGTGAGTCGCGCCAAGGGGATCCGCATGGACTGCGTCTGAGGCTCGTACTCACCGCCAGCATTCGGATTGGTCAATGGCACGATCTGCTTTAGGTACTGTCGCTCAACTGCCGTGTTGAACTGATCTACCAATGCAGGAGAAGCGTTGACGATCGCCCGCAAATTATCCGCTTGCTCTCGAGTGACGCCAGGTTGGGTAGAAAATGCCGAAATGACAGTTTCAGCTTGTGGACTGAGCCCCGCCATGATGCTCTCCTGCGATCAAGTGACAACGATCGTCCTGACGCAGGAACGACCGCTGCCTGTGTCCGATGTCCACACATGCTCACCTTCGGGATAGACCTCCACATGCATTCCCGGACGATCAAAAGAGTCGTACAGAAGCCGACCATTCAGCAGGTTCGGCTGTCCTGGTGCCGGCTGCGGAGGCGAATCGAAATTACGCTGCCGGGCAAATCCCATTTCTTCCAACTGACGAGTGAATTGATCGAAGTCGAGTTGGCAGATATCCCCCATTTGCGGCGAAGCGCCTGAGACAACCGGATTGAATCCGAAGTCCAAACGGGGAGGAACGGCACGCATATCGACCTCAAAGCCATGAGCCCACTCCGGGCTTACCTGCTCGCCAAATCCATAACGTTCCACGCCGTTCTCCCCACGCTCCACTGCCACCCCCATCACCTCATGCAAGCGCTCCGGCGTGAAGTCGGCCACGCTCCTGCTGGTCCGGAGCAAGGTCAGCAATCGGCTGAGCATCTGCTCGGCGCTCAGCTTGGGCGACACGGGCGCGGCGGCCTGATCGGCGGCGCCGGACGAGGGGGACGAGGTCATGGCGGGAGATTCCTTGGCAGGAGGCGCAACGGCAGGCGTCCGCGCGGGCGCATGGGTGCAGGCCCCGCACAGCAGCGAGGCGATCAGGACGAGAGAAGCCCGATGGGGCATGCGGCACATCCTTGCGGCGCGAAGCGATGAGCGCAGTATACGAACACCGGCAGGCCCCACAGCAAGCCGCCCACTGAACCATCTGCAGGGATGCAGGCTCGGCGTTTCACCAGCAGCGGTCGATTGACCGCTTGCCAAGCCGGCCTGATCCCGATCCCGGTGCGATTCGACCGCCCCGTCAGTCCTCGCGTGCCGCCAGCAACGCCAGCATGCGATCGCGCGGCAGCTTGCCGGTCTCGTTGCGCGGCAGGGCGTCGAGCAGGCGCAGGCGGCGCGGCAGGAACACCGGATCCAGCTCGCGTCGCAGCGCGGCGAGGATCGTGGCCTCGTCCAGGGTCGGTGCCACCACCACCGCGGCGATGCGGCCCACCGCCTGGCCCGGTTCCGGATCCAGTTGCAGCATGGCGCCGTCGACCACGCCCGGCAGAGCCAGCAGGCGCCGGGTGAGGTCGGCCAGCGAGGCGCGCTTGCCGGCGATCTCCAGCAGGTCGGCCTGGCGCCCGCGCACCTGGAAACGGCCGTCGGCATCCACTTCCATCAGGTCGGCCAGCAGCACCGGTTGCGGCAGATGCGGCGCGTGCACCAGGGTGCCGTCCGGCTGCGGCGCCACGCGCACGCCCGGCAGCGGCGTCCATGGCGCTTCGCAGGCGGTGCGGCGGCTGGCGAACACGCAGGTCTCGGTGGAGCCGAACATCTCGCGCACCTGCCCGCCGAAGCGCGCCTCGGCGGCGGCGGCCAGTTCCTGCGCCAGCGGCGCGGTGGCCGAGACGATG
>NZ_AQOI01000138.1:0-13519 GCF_000364665.1 Xanthomonas sp. SHU 199 | reverse complement strand
GGGCGACGGGCGCGCAGCGCATCGACGAAGGCGGCGAGCTGCTGCGGCGACACGCGCAGTTCGTGGCGTGCGCCGCTCGCCGCCAGCGGCACCTCGCTTTCGATCAGCGGTGCGGCGTCGGCGTCGGTGCCGTCGACCAGGGCCACGCCGTAGGCCGGCAAGGCCAGCCAGAACGGCGTGGCGCTGCGCTGGGCGTAACGGTCGGCCCAGCGTCGCGCCTGCACCGGATCGAACAGGCCGGCCACGGGTGCGTTCACTGCATGCACCTGCAGCACCGAGCTGTCGACCGTGCGCAGCAGTGGGGTCAGTGCCGGACTGTCCAGCCAGGCGGGCAGGGCGGTGATGCTCAGCGCCAGGTCCGCCGGCAGCGCGCCGCGCAGTTGCCGCAGCAGCGCCGCATAGGAGGGCAGCCGCGCGGTGGCGCAGTCGTGGTCGATCTCCACGCCGCGCAGTGCCACGCCGGCGGTGCGCCAAGTGCGCACCACGTGCAGCACCTCGGCGTCGATGCGGGTCGCGTCCAGTTGCGGCAATTGCCCGTCCAGCCGCACCACCGCGATCACTGGGCGGCCATCGGCGGCGAGCTGCCGCAGATCCACCGCGGCGGGACCCCAGCCGGCGCGCGGATGCGCCTGCAGCGCGAGTACGCGCAACGTCGAGAAGTCCGCGCGGGTCTGTGCCAGCGCCACCGCGTGCGCGCCACTCCATTGCCGCTGCCAGACGTAGACCTGGTGTTGCAGCGGCGTCGGGGCCGCTGCCGCACAGCCACCAAGCAGCAGACTCAGCCCGAGCAGCGCGCAGCGCAGCGACACGACGGCCGGGTCAGGACACGCGCGGCCACACGCGGCCGCAGCGTTGCCACTGCACCTTCGCGCGAGCAGTGTGCGAAGCGTGGCTCATGCGCTGGCGATCACGAGAACAGCCCAAACAGCCGCTTCTTCGGCTTGGCGGCCAGTTGCCGGGCCAGCTCGTAGCTCTCGCGCACGTCCGCACGCTCGTGCAGCGCCAGCGAGCGCTCGAAGGCGGCGACCGACGCGGGATAGGCACCGAGGTTCATATGGCAATTGGCTTCCATCATGTACAGCTGCGCCGCCGAGCTGGGGTCCGCCTGCACCACGGCGTCGTCGAGCAGGGCGCGTGCCGCGTCGCAGGCCGGCAGTGCGCTGCGGTAGTCCTTGAGCACGTAATGGCAGTTGGCCTGGTAGTAGTGCGTGTAGAAGTCGTCCATGCCGTCGCGCTGCACGGCGAGGAAGTCCTGCAGTGCGGCCTTGGCGTCGGGCAGATGGTACAGCAGCAGGTAGCCGCGTCCGTGCCGTGCGCGCGTGAGCGCCTGCAGGTCCTGCTGCTGCGTGGCCTCGGCGATCAGAGAGGCGTAGGCATCGACCGCGGCCGGGTAGTCGCGCGCCTCGCCGAGTGCGCTGGCGTGCACGAACAGCGTGTCCAGGTCGTGCGGATTCGCCTCCGCTGCCGCCTGCGACAGGGCGGTATCCACATGCTCCGGCTGCAGCCGGAGCAGGGCACGCGTCGCGGTGAGACGGTGGTGCGCCTGCACCAGCGCATACATCCGCAGCAGTTCCGGATCGGCCTGGGCCTGGTCGGGCAGCGCCTCGAACTCTTCCTGCGCCGCATCGGCGATCTCCAGCACATCGGCATGGCGGCCGACGCGGTTGAGATGGCTGCATGCCGCCTGCGCGCAATCCAGGAACAGCGGCGTGTCCAGTTCGTAGTCCATCATCAGGGTCAGCGCCAGATCCGCAGCCTCGGCGCGCATGCCCTGCTGGCGATAGGCCTCGCGCAGGTTCTGGTACAGGAACTGGAACTGGCTGTGGCGCAGCCCTTCTTCGAGGATGGCCTGCGCCTGCGCGTACAGGCCCCGGTCCAAGTACAGCAGGCCGAGGTTGTTGCAGCACATCGCGAAGGTATGGGGGTCGGTGTTGCAGGTGGCGGCCTCGCCCAGTTCCAGGGCTTGCCGGAACAGCGTGGTGCCGTGCTCGTAGAGGGCGAACTGCACCGCGTCGACGTAGCCGGCATCGGCCGGCTCCATCCCGGCGTGTTTCCATTTGCCGATGGAGACGCCGGCGCTGTAGTAGTGGCAGGCGTTGCTGTCGCGGAAGTCCAGCTGCAGCAGCTGCGGCGACTGCCCGGCAGGCAGTGATTCCATCTCGAACAGGCGGACCTGCAGGTCCACCTGCGGCTGCAGCGCGTGGGCGTTGCGGTAGGCGCTGATCGCCGATGCGGGTTCGTCCAGCCAGTAGTGCGCGCTGCCGAGCAGGCGGTGCGCCTCGGCGTCGTGCGGGGCCAGGCCGATCGCGCGTCCGGCCCACTCGGCGACGGTGCGCAGCGCCTGCCGGCGGTCGCTGGTGAAGTGCGCGCTGCGGTCGAGGTAGATCAGGCACTTCAGCCGCCATGGCGCCGGGTCGCCCGGCGCTGCCTGGATCCGGGCGTCGCAGCGCTGCATCAGCACATCGAGGTCGGCCTCCTGCAGATGGTTGAGCACGGTCGTGCCGGACCAAAGTCTGTACAGGCCGTCGACGTTGTCCTGGCGAAGGGCGGCCATGCCGCGTTGGATCAGGGTCTGCATGCAGCGGATGCTCTGGAAAGACGGTGCGGGACCCGGCAGCAGCGCGCGGCAGCGTCTCCCGCAGGGCGACGTTGCGGTAGATAGACGAGCCAGCTGCGGTTTTCCCTACCGCGACCGCGGTGCGCCCGGCGCCGGCGACGCTGCATCGCCGCTACGGCGCCGCCGCCCAGAAGCGCTGCTTGTACTGCACGAACCGCTGGCGGCCGACGGTGTCGAACCAGGACAGGTCGTAGAACGGACACACGACGGCACTGCGATCGCGCGGCGGCATCGCATCGAACAGGAGAGGCGGTATCAGCGCTGTGTCTTGGCCTCCCGGCAGCGCCGGCAGGCGCCGATTTGCGATGATGCCGGTCTCGTCCCTCGATCCTGATGTCATGAATCCATCGCGACCTGTTTTGCGTTTCGCAAGCGTGTTCGGTGCGGCCCTGGTTGCCATGACCGGCCGGTGCGCTGTCTCCGATGCCGCGCCGCCTGCCGGCGCCGTCACGCGCTGCGGCTGGTTCGACAATCCCTCGCCAGGCAACGCCACGCTCGTGGACAAGGCCGGCGAGTGGACGGTCGGCCAGCAGGGCGGGCACCAGGCCGAGGGCACATGGCCGACGTTCTCCCAGGCGCGCTGGGTGGCGACCGGGACGGGCAGCGCCGGCTACGGCTGCGCCTGCCTGAAGGTGCATGCGCGCGACGACACCCGCGAGGTGACCGCGATCGAGTCGGCGACGGCCCAGCCCTTGAAGACCTGCCGGCAGGACAAGGCACTGCGGGGCAGGGAGCCGGAGAATCCGCTGAAGTAAGAGGTTCGCTGCGCGGCGGATTGGCGGATCGGCGCTGATTCGGGCAGCGTCGCTGTCGAGTCCGCAGAGCGCGAAAACGAAAAAAGGAGCCTGGGCTCCTTTTTTCAATGGTTCACTTGCATCGTAGAAGGCAAGTGACGCTATTTGGAGCGGGAAACGAGACTCGAACTCGCGACCTCAACCTTGGCAAGGTTGCGCTCTACCAACTGAGCTATTCCCGCTTGGGAGCCGCGCATTCTACACGCCTGCCAGCAGGTGCGCTAGCCCTTCGTTGCAAAAAAATGTCCGTCGCTGCCCCAGGGGGCGGCAGCGGTTCCGCCGCGCCCAATGAGTCGCCACGGTCGACTCGGCCCGGCTCACGCCGCCAGCCGCCACCACGCCAGCAACGCCGCCAGCAGCGTGGCGGCGCCGCCCAGCAGCCGCGGCCGGCGCCACCAGTGCCGCGGCTGGCGATCGATGGCATTGGCACCGGCCAGGCGCAACAGGCCGTGGGCGAAACCGTGGCGATCCATGCTGCGGTCGCAGGCCTCGACGCACGCGCCGCAGGCGGTGCAGGCGTAATGCGCACCATTGCGCGGATCGATGCCGGCCGGGCACGCCTGCACGCAGGCGTCGCAGGCCACGCAGTCGCCGAGTTGTTCGACGCTGAACTTGGGCAGGGTGCCGGCATACGCGGCCAGGGCCTCGCCGCGGCTGCCGCCCTGGCCGGCGAGCTGGGCGATGCTGGCGCGCACGGCGTAGTCGCGGGCGGTGACGGGGTCGAGCAGGCGCCGCCCGCGCTGGGCGATGCTGCCAGTGCCGCAGGCGCGGGCGCCGCGCGGTTCGCCGCGCATCGCGTCGTAGCCGACCAGTGGCGTGTCGCGGTCGCACAGCAGGGGCTGCAGGCGCGCGTACGGGCACAGGTAGCGGCAGACCTGGCTGCGCAGGAAGCCGGCGTTGCCCCAGGTGGCCAGTGCATAGAACAGCACCCAGAACGTCTCCCCGCCGCTCCAGGCGAACGGATGCAGGCGCGCGACCAGGTCGGCGATCGGCACGAAGTAGCCGACGAAGCTGACCCCGGTCCACAGCGCCACGGTCGCCCACAGCAGGTGCCGTGCCGCGGCCGGCCAGTCGGCGAAGCGCCGTTCGATCCAGCCGAAGGCATGGCTCCATACCGTCTGCGGACAGGCGAAGCCGCACCACAGGCGCCCGGCCAGAGTGGTGAGCACCGCCAGCGACGCCGCGGCGGCGCCCAGCGCCAGCAGCAGCCAGCCGACGTCTTGCGGCCACAGGGTCCAGCCGAACACGTCGAAGCGCCGCGCCGGCAGATCCAGCAGCAGCGCCTGCCGGCCCTGCCAGCGCAGCCACGGCAACAGGTAGAAGGCGGCGAACAGCAGCCACAGCACCACGCGTCGGAACTGCGTGTACCGATGTGGCGGCGCCGGTCCTGCCGTGGCTGCGGGCGAGGTGACGACATGCAAGTGGATCGGGCGAGGCATCGGCAGCCGGCTCAGGACAGCGGCGCGGCGTCGCCGTGCGGCGCCGGACGCAACAGGAAGCCGGTCAGCAGGCTCGAGGCCAGCGTCGCCAGCCAGAACATGAAGAAGCCCACCGTATAGCCCAGCTCGCGGCTCAGCTGGCGGCCGGGGAAGGTGATGTCGCGCAGCGCCAGCGGATCGACCAGGGCGAAGAACAGCACGCTCATCGCGCCGGCCACCAGGAAGCTCGGCCACAGGATCACCCCCAGCCGTTGTACCAGCGGGCGCGGCGTACCGGGATCGAGCGGATCGAGCAGCGGATCGTCGGGAGAGGCCATGACGGTGGATTCCATCGCGAAAGGAGGATGCGGCATGCGCCAAGGGGGCAGCGCCACACACGTCGCCGCGCCTGCCAGCCGCCTGGCCGCCGATCCCCCGTCGACACCGGCGTCGGCGCATGCCGCAGCGGCAGACTAGGCAGTGCCGGCCGTGCCGACATTGATCCTGATCAAGGCCGCCGCGGTGGCGGCGTGGAGACTGTCCGCGTCGAGCGACGTGGAGCGGACCATGCAGGACCAGATCGAGGGCATGCCCTTGCCGGGGCCGGACCTGTGCAGCGAGGCCGAGGTGCAGGCGCTGGTGGAGACGTTCTACCGCCGCGTGCGCGCCGACGCCGATCTGTCGGCGGTGTTCGCCGCGCGCATCGAGGACTGGGACGCGCACCAGCAGCAGCTGTGCGATTTCTGGTCGGCGATGCTGCGCGGCACCCGCCGCTTCCGCGGCGCGCCGATGCCGCGGCACATGGCCATGCGCGAACTCAGCGCACTGTTGTTCCAGCGCTGGCTGGGCCTGTTCCGAGCCACCACCGCCGAGCTGCCCAACACGCCGATGCGGCTGCTGGCCGACGACATCGCCCAGCGCATCGCCGAGACGTTCTGGCGCCGCCACCAGATGAGCTGGCGCCCGTTCGAGCCGGCATCGCCGCTGCCGCCGGCTGCGTGCGCGGATTGATCCAGGTCAAGGCGGCCGTGCCGGGCGCCGCGCATGCTCGGGGCATGGACATCCTGACCGCGCCCGATCCCTCCGCCGCCTGGACCTTCGACGCCGACCTGCTGCGCCGCTACGACCGTCCCGGCCCGCGCTATACCTCGTACCCGACCGCGCCGCATTTCCAGACCGGTTTCGGCCCGGCGCAGTTGTTCGCCGCGGTCCAGGCCAGCGATCCGCGGCGGCCGCTGTCGCTGTACGTGCACGTGCCGTTCTGCCGCAATCCCTGCTTCTATTGCGGCTGCCATCGGGTGATCACCCGCGACCCGCAGCGCGGCCGCAGCTACGTGCAGCGGCTGCTGCGCGAGGCGGCGATGATGGCCGTGTGTTTCGAGGGCGAGCGCGAGGTGGTGCAACTGCACCTGGGCGGGGGTACCCCCAACTTCCTCGCTCCCGAGTTGCTGGGCGAACTGGTGCAGGGCCTGCGCGGGCTGTTCCGCTTCAGCCAGGCGCCGGACCGCGAGATGTCCATCGAACTGGACCCACGCACGGTGACGCCGCAGGACATCGCCGCATTGGCCGAACTGGGCTTCAATCGCGCCAGCCTGGGCATCCAGGATTTCGACCCGCTGGTGCAGCAGGCGATCAACCGCCGCCAGGGCGTGCACGAGACGCTGGACATCCTGCGCGCCTGCCGCGTGCACGGCATGCGCTCGGTCAACGTCGACCTGATCTACGGCCTGCCGCGGCAGACCCTGGCCGGGTTCGAACAGACCCTGGAGACGGTGATCGCGGCGCGCCCGGACCGCCTGGCGGTCTACGGCTACGCGCACATGCCGCAGCTGTTCAAGGCGCAACGGCGTATCGCCGACGCCGATCTGCCCGACGCCGAACAGAAGCTGGCGTTGCTCGGGCTGGCGGTCAGCAGGCTCTCGGCGGCCGGCTACCAGTACATCGGCATGGACCACTTCGCGCTGCCGCAGGAAGACCTGGCGCGCGCGCAGCGGCAGGGCAGCCTGCACCGCAACTTCATGGGCTACACCACCCACGCCGACACCGACCTGCTGGGCCTGGGCGTCAGCGCGATCAGCCGCATCGGCGCCAGCTACAGCCAGAACCAGCGCGACCTGCCTGCCTGGGAAGCGGCCGTGGACGCCGGCGACAGCCCGGTGCTGCGCGGCCTGCAGCTCAGTGCCGACGACGCCCTGCGCGCCGAGCTGATCCAGCAGCTGATGTGCCAGGGGCGGGTGGACGCGGCATCGGTGGCGCAGCGCCACGGTATCGACTTCGCCAGCTATTTCCGCGAGGAACTGCGCGCACTGGCGCCGCTGTGCGCGGACGGTCTGGCCGACTACCGCGACGGCGTGGTCCAGGCCACCGCCCGCGGCCGCCCGCTGCTGCGCCTGATCGCCATGTGCTTCGACCGCTACCTGCGCCAGCCCGACCAGCCGGCGCGCTACTCGCGCGCGATCTGAGCGCCGCGAATCACGCTTGCCGTTGGCATCCCCGGTGCCGCCGTGGCGGCGGTATCGGGGACTTTTCGGTGGCGGTACTTAGGGCTGCCGATGCTGGCATGTGGCCTCTCGTTCTCGAGCGCATGGCGTATCGGCATGGCCCCGCGGTTCACAAGCGCCGCGCGATCAGGCACGCTACGCGCCACCAGGCCCGGATGGCGAAACTGGTAGACGCATCGGACTTAAAATCCGCCGGGGGCGACCCCATGCCGGTTCGATTCCGGCTCCGGGCACCATCAGCGCTTCAGAATCGATCGGGCCGTCGCGCCTGTCGGAGTGGCAGAGGTTGGTTCGGATGCGCACGCCTGCCATCCGCTTGCTCAGTCGACACTTGCTAACCAGTCTTGCACGCGTGATGTCGCCTCCTGCGCGGGGCGCCCGATAGGCGTGAGCACGTAATAGGCCATTCCTTCGAGCATCGGCTCGCTGACCAGGCATAGCAACCCCATGCGCAGTTCTTCTTCGACCAGTAGCAGGCTCAGCAGCGCTACGCCCTGACCCGCGACGGTCGCCTGGATGGCATGGCTTTCTTCCGAGTAACGGGTGCCTGAGGCCAAGTTCACTGGATCGTGGCCAGCCTGGCGCGCCCAGGCGCTCCAGGTCAGGTCCACAGGCAATGGCCGGTGCCAGTCGAAATGGATCCGTGGCCAGCGGGATGCGTCCTTGCCAAGCGTCTTCAGCAGCGACGGACTGGCGACCGGTGCGAAGCGATCCGCCCGAAGTAATCGCGCGATGGCCTCCGGATGGTGGCCGTGTCCGTAACGAATCGCCAAGTCGGCGATGCCGGCATACAGATCGACGGGAGTGTCGGACGCATGCACATGCAGGTCGATGTCCGGGTGAGCGGCCTGGAACGCGGAGAGACGGGGAACCAGCCATTTGCTGGCGAAGGCCGGGGTCGTCGACAGCGTCACCGATGGCCGGCGCGGCCGCCGCACCTGTTCGATCGCCGTGGCGATCATCTGAAACCCGCCGCCGACCCCGCCCAACAAGGCATGACCATCCGCCGTCAGCTCCACCGCACGGACCTTGCGCAGGAACAGTGGGTGGCCGAGCTCGTTTTCCAATACCCGAATCCGGTGGCTGATCGCTGTGGGGGTCACGCACAGTTCCTCAGCGGCCTTCTTGAAGCTGCGCAGCCGTGCGGCCGCTTCGAAGGCTCGCAGGGCGCTGAGGGGAGGGAGTCGGAGGGCCATGGATGGATGATCGCATGTCATCCATCGCATGAGGATTCATCGTTTGCCGCGGCTGCATGGCGCACGGAGACTCCCCGGGCACTTCAGCCATTTCATCCCTGCCGGAACGTCCACGATCATGACCACCCTTCTGCACATCGATGCCAGCGCCCGCCCTGGCTGCTCGGACACCACGCCCTACGGCTCGCATACGCGGAGGTTGACGGAGCGCTTCGCCAGGCGGTGGGTGTCCGCCCATCCGGGCACGCAGGTGATCTATCGTGATGTCGGTCAGGAACCACCACCGCCGATCTCCGGTCCCTGGATCCATGCGGCGTTCACGCCGGAATCGGCGCGCGTGCCATGGATGCATGACGTCCTGCGCACCAGCGACGCCCTGGTGGACGAACTCCTGCGGGCCGATCTCATCGTCGCCGGCGTGCCTATGTACAACTTCGGGCCACCGGCGCAGTTCAAGGCCTATATCGACAACATCGTGCGGGTAGGGCGCACGTTTGGGTTCGACCGCAATCGCGTCGGTGCGCCGTACTGGCCGTTGCTTGCCGATGCCGGCAAGCGCCTGGTGCTTCTGTCTTCGCGAGGCGATTACGGCTACGAACATCGCCTCGCCGACCGCAACCATGTGGAGTCCTCGATCCGAACTGCCTTCGCCTACATCGGTATCACCGATGTGTGTTGTGTCGCCATCGAGTACGACGAGTTCGCGGACCAGCGGCTGGCCGATTCGATCCGGCAGGCCGAGGCGGAAGTAGACGTCCTTGTCGCGGCACTCGCGCAGGTGTGAACGCTCTTCGGGCGGGGAGCGGGGTGTCACTTCGGCTGAGACCACGCTTCGCTTGCATGCACCGCATCCCAGACTTGGGCGTGTTGGGGACGAGCCGGGGCCCGGCCTACCACGCCCAATGTGAACGCTCCGCTTTCTTTCACCTCGCCGAAAGGAGTGCGAAAGACAGCGTGCCTAGGCTCTGCCCCCATCAGCCGGAGAGCCACCTTGCGCGCCCAATGGAACATCCTTTGCGATTTTGACGGTACCGTGTCCCTGCAGGACGTGACCGACAGCCTGCTCGAGCACCTCGGGCGCCCCGGTTGGCAGGAACTGGAGGACGACTGGGTCGCCGGTCGGATCGGCGCCCGCGAATGCATGAGCAAGCAGGTCGCGCTGCTCGACGGCGACGTCGATGCGCTGCACCGGGTGCTGGATGCGGTGCGGATCGACCCGGCCTTCGTGCGCTTCGTGGCGCTGGCCGAACGCCTTGGCATCCCGCTGAGCATCGTCAGCGACGGCCTGGACTACGGCATCGCCCGGATCCTGGCCCGCCATGGCCTGCACCATCTGCCGATCATCGCCAACCGCCTGCTGCGTACCGACGCGGGCGAATGGCGCATGGCCTCGCCGCATGCGCGCCCGGACTGCCCCAGCGGCACCTGCAAGTGCGCGGTCATGGCGCAGCAGCCGCCCGAGCGCGCCACCTTGCTGATCGGCGACGGCCGCTCCGATTTCTGCCTGGCCGGCAAGGCCGACCTGGTGTTCGCCAAGGACGGTCTGCTGCGCCATTGCCGCGCCAACGGGATCGCCCATTGCGCGATCACCGGTTTCGACGACGCCATCGCCCTGCTGCCCGACCTGGCGGTGCCGGCGACCACCACCGTGTCCTTCCCGCTTCCCGTCACCCAACGAGCCTGATCCCGATGAACCGGAATGTTTCGCTTTCCTCGCTCGCACCGCTGCATGGCGATGCCGCGCCCGATCCGGAGGCGCTGCTGCGCACCGGTGCCGACCACCAGCGCGCGCTGACCGATGCGCAGATGCTGGCCGACGAGTCCCAGTACTGCTCCTACGGCGACACCGTGCACTACAGCGAGCCGCCGCGCATCTTCGGCCGCTGCGACGGCAGCTACCTGTACGACACCGAAGAGGTGCCGTACCTGGACCTGCAGATGTGGTACTCGGCGGTCAACTTCGGCTACGCCAATCCGCGCCTGAACCAGGCGCTGACCCGCCAGATCGAGACCCTGCCGCAGGTCGCCAGCCAGTACCTGCACCCGACCAAGATCGAGCTGGCCAAGACCATCGCGGTCGACGCCGAGCGCAAGTGGGGCCGCAAGGGCCGCGTGCACTTCAACGTCGGCGGCGCGCAGTCGGTGGAAGACTCGCTGAAGCTGGTGCGCAACGCCAGCGCCGGCAAGAGCCTGGTGTTCGCCTTCGAAGGCGGCTACCACGGCCGTACCCTCGGCGCCTCGGCGATCACCTCGTCGTACCGCTACCGCCGTCGCTTCGGTCATTTCGACCGCGCCCAGTTCATCGAATTCCCGTACCACTTCCGCGGCCCCAAGGGCATGTCCAAGGAAGAGTACGGCGAGCAGTGCGTGGCCAAGTTCGAGCGCCTGTTCGAGACCGAGTACAACGGCGTGTGGGATCCCAAGGCCGGGCAGTGCGAGTACGCGGCGTTCTACGTCGAGCCGATCCAGGGCACCGGCGGCTACGTGATCCCGCCGCCGAACTTCTTCACCGGCCTGAAGCGGGTGCTGGACAAGTACGGCATCCTGATGGTGGTGGACGAAATCCAGATGGGCTTCTTCCGCACCGGCAAGCTGTGGGCGATCGAGCATTTCGGCGTGACCCCGGATGTGCTGGTGTTCGGCAAGGCGCTGACCAACGGCCTGAACCCGCTGGCCGGCATCTGGGCGCGCGAGGAGCTGATCAACCCGACCGTGTTCCCGCCGGGTTCGACCCACTCCACCTTCGCCTCCAACCCGCTGGGCACCGCGGTCGGCCTGGAGACCATGCGCATGCTGGCCGAGACCGACTACGAGTCGATGGTGATGGCCAAGGGCGCGCACTTCCTGGACGGCCTGCGCGACCTGCAGAAGCGTCACCCGGAAATCGGCGACGTCGACGGCCTGGGCCTGGCCCTGCGTGCGGAAATCTGCCAGGCGGACGGCTTCACGCCGAACCGCAAGCTGCTCGACACCATGGTCGACATGGGCCTGGAAGGCGAACTGCGCCACAACGGCAAGCGCATCGGCCTGATTCTGGACGTGGGCGGTTACTACAAGAACGTGATCACGCTGGCGCCGTCGCTGCACATCAGCCACGAAGAGATCGACCTGGGCCTGTCCTTGCTGGACCAGTTGCTGACCCGCGCCAAGCAGGTCGCATGAGCCGGGCGGGAGACGACGCGCGCGGTTCGCGTTGCCTCCCACCGTTGTTTGTGGCGGCGGGCGCTTCAGCCCGCCGCGCGCAGCGCGATCACCGCATTGAGTCCGCCGAAGGCGAAGGAATTGCTCAGCACCGCCTGCACGTTGCGGGCGCGCGCCTGGTTGGGCACGTAGTCCAGATCGCATTCGGGATCGGCATCGAGGAAGTTGGCCGTGGGCGGGACCACCTGCTCGCGCAGCGCGCCGATCGCTGCGACCAGTTCCAGCGCGCCGGCCGCGCCGAGCGCATGGCCGTGCACCGCCTTGGTCGAACTGATCGCCAGCGCCTCGGCGTGCGCACCGAACACCTGACGCAGCGCCTGGGTTTCGCAGCGGTCGTTGGCCTGCGTGCCGGTGCCGTGGGCGTTGACGTAATCGATCTGTTCCGGCACCAGGCCGGCGTCCTGCAGCGCCAGGCGCATCGCCGTGGCGGCGCCGTCGACGCTGGGCGCGACGATGTCGCCGGCATCGGAACTCATGCCGAACCCCGCCAGTTCCGCCAGCGGCAGCGCGCCGCGGGCGGCTGCGTGCTCGGCGCTTTCCAGCACGAACATGCCGGCGCCTTCGCCCAGCACCAGGCCGCTGCGCTGCGCGCAGAACGGCCGGCAGGTGTCGTCGCTGACCACACGCATCGCTTCCCAGGCGCGGATCAGCGCCAGGCTCAGGCAGGCTTCGCTGCCGCCGGCGATGGCTACGTCGGCCAGGCCATGGCGGACCATCAGCGCGGCTTGGGCGAAGGCGTGATTGGCCGAGGCGCAGGCGCTGGAGACGGCGAAGGCCGGGCCGCGCAGGCCGAAGGCGATGCTGATCTGGCTGGCCGGCGCGTTGGCCATGCTGCGCACGATGGTCAGCGGATGCAGGCGTTCGGCCTGGTCGCGGTACAGCCGGCGCGATTGTTCGTCGCGGCTGAGTTCGGCGCCGACGCCGGTGCCGACCACCACCGCGCAGCGCGCGCCGAGCGCGGCATCGCCGTGCGGCAGCCCGGCCTGGGCGATCGCCTCGCGGGCGGCGACCAGCGCCATCTGGGTCATGCGGTCGAGCTGGCCGGGGGCGATGCCGCCGGTCTGCGTGGCATCCGGAGCGAACCCTTGCAGGGTCGCGGCCACGCGCATCTTCAACGTGCTGAGCGGATCGGGCGAGGGCAGGGCGGCGATGCCGCTGCGGCCCTCGCGCATCGCGCTCCACAGCGCCTCGGCGCCCAGGCCGAGCGCGCTGACCGCGCCCATGCCGGTGACCACGACGCGCCGCGCGTGCGGGGAGGCGCCCATGGCGCGTCAGTGCGCCGGTTGCGCCGCGCCGGCCGCCGCCTTGGCCGCCAGCGCGTCCTCGACCGCCTGCACCAGCTTGCCGAGCGAACCGTCGTCCAGGTTCGGGTCGCGCTGCGGGAAGGTGATGTCGAAGTGTTCTTCGATATCGAACAGGATTTCGATGGCCTCGAGCGAATCCACGCCCAGGTCCTGCAGCTTGGCATCGGGGGTCAGGCGCGCCGGGTCGATCTCGCCATGCTTGGCGACGATGCTGTGGATTTGCGACTCGATGGACGGGGTCATGGCAGTGCTCCGCGAAATGAAGGGCCACCGTGCGGCGCCCGCCGCCGGTGGATCGCACGCTGCGGCCTGGGCCGCAGCATCCATTCTCCACGCTAGACGATCAATCTTGCAGATGCCTTTCGTCAACCAACTCGAGCCGCAGGCCTTGCAGCGGCAGTTCCTGCAGCACCCGCCAGCCGGTTTCCTGATCCAGTCCCTGGAGCACGGGGTGCCGGCCTTCGAGGCCGATTTCGACCTGCTCACCA
>NZ_AQOI01000137.1:0-2452 GCF_000364665.1 Xanthomonas sp. SHU 199 | reverse complement strand
GCGCGCCTGCCGCTGCAGCGGCTGTGGCAGCGCCTGCTGCGGCCGCGCACCAGCTTCGTCGGCAGCACCGTCAGCGAATACGCCTGGCTGCCGCGCGCGGCCGACCCGGTGCAGTTGCCGCGGCAGTGGCGCACGCAACTGGGCCGGCGCCGCGCGCTGATGATCGTCAAGGACGTGCCGCAGCGTTCGCCGTTGCTCGACGAGGCCGACAACGCCTGGGCGCAGGCGTTCCTGGACGCCTGCGAGCGCAACGGCTACGTGCTGCTGCGCGGGCAGGCGCTGGCCTGGGTGCCGATCGACTTCGCCTCCACCGACGAGTATCTGGCGCGGCTCTCACGCGGGCGCCGGCGCAACATCCGCCGCAAGCTGCGCTCGCGCGCCGATCTGGAGATCGAGGTGCTGCCGACCGGCCCGGCCTTCGCCGACCCGGCGCTGCGCGCGCACTGCTATGCGCTGTACCAGGAGGTGTATGCGCAGAGCGAGATCCATTTCGACCTGCTGACCGAGCCGTTCTTCGACGCGCTGCTGACCGACGCCGACTCGGGCGGGCAGGTATTCGTGTACCGGCACCAGGGCCGCATCATCGGCTGGAACCTGTGCTACGTGCACGAGGGCCGGCTGCTCGACAAGTACATCGGCCTGCATTACCCGGATGCGCGCGACCACAACCTGTACGCGCTGAGCTGGATCGAGAACCTCGACTATGCCTGCCGCCATGGCCTCACCGCCTACGTCGCCGGCTGGACCGATCCGGAGGTGAAGGCCCAGCTCGGCGCCAGCTTCACCTACACCTGGCATGCGGTATATCTGCGCAATCCGTTGCTGCGCGCCGTGCTGCGGCGGCTGCGGCCGCTGTTCGAATCCGACGACGTCGGGCCGGCCGCCGATACCGCCGAGGAGGACTGAGATGCGCACCTCGGTCCTGCTCGATCTCGATGATTCGCTGGGCGTCGTACCCGATGCCGTGCGCCTGCCGTTGCGCGACTGGTGCGATGGTCTGCGCTTCGCCTGCTCGATGGCGCGGCTGCGCCGCTTCGGCGCGGCGCTGGAGCAGGCGCTGCCGGCGCAGTACGGCACCGTGCTGCTGGGCAGCGGCGATTTCCATCACCTGAGCCTGCCGTTGATCGTGCGCCTGGCGCAGCGTGCGCAGGCGCCGTTGCGGGTGGTGGTGTTCGACAACCATCCGGACAACATGCGCTTCCCGTTCGGCGTGCACTGCGGCTCGTGGGTGCGCCGCATCGCCGCGCTACCGCAGGTGGCGCAGGTCGAGGTGGCCGGCATCACCTCCGGCGACGTCGGCCCCGGCCATGCCTGGGAAAACCATCTGCTGCCGCTGTACCGCGGCAAGCTGCGCTACTGGTGCAGCGGTGTGGACGTGGGCTGGGCGCGGCGGCTGGGCCTGGGCCAGGCGGTGCGCGGTTTCGACAGCGTGAGCGAACTGAGCGACGCGTTCGTCGAGCACCTGCGGCGCACGCCGATGCCGACCTATCTGTCGCTGGACAAGGACGTGCTGGATCCGCAGGACGTGCGCACCAACTGGGACCAGGGCCAACTGCGCGTACCGCAGTTGCTGCAGGCGATCGAGGCGCTGCGCGGGCAGGTGTGCGGCAGCGACATCACCGGCGAAGTCTCGCTGGCCCATTACCCGCAATGGTGGAAGCGAAAACTGGCGGCGCTGGATGCGCAACCCGAACCGTCGCCGACGGATCTGGCGGCGTGGCAGGCGCAGCAGCACGCGTTGAACCTGCGGCTGCTGGCGGCGCTGGATGCGGCCAGTGTCGGCTAGCGCGGCCTGATTCTGTGGGCGCGGCTTCAACCGCGAGGGCATGACCGGTATCGCTTCTCGCGGATGAAGCCGCGCCTGCAGGATTTTGTCGTCGTTACGACCGGCGCGTTGTCATCGCGACGCTGGCGAAGTCGCACGTCGCCCGATCAAGCGCTCGGCGCAGCGGCGTGCACCAGGTCGACATCCAGCGGCGCCGGCCCGACCGCGCCGGCGCAGGCCGCCTGCAGCGTGGCCACGATGGTCTCGAAGCGCGCCTCGTCCAGCCACGGGCTGTTGCTGATACTCAGGCAGCGCGCGGCGAAGTCGCTGGCGTTGGGCATCGGCGTGCGTTCGACGATGCCGTCCAGGTAGTCGTAGTCGGGCAGGGCATGCACGAACGGCACCGCCACGCCGAGTCCGCGCGGCCACAGCGCATCCAGCACCGATTCGCGGGCGGCGGCATCGGGCAGCAGCACCATCAGGATCGGCCAGCTGCCCTGGGCGCCGGGGGTATCGGCGATCACGCTCAGGCCGGGGATGCCGGCCAGGCGTGCGCTGCGGCGCCGGCCCTGTTCGCGGATCTGCGCAAGAAATGCCGGCCAGCGGGCGCTGGCGCGCACGCCCACGCCTTCGCGCCAGGCGCCGACCGCGTGCTGGGCGATGGCCGTGCCGAAGCGGTCGCCGGCC
>NZ_AQOI01000136.1:0-6093 GCF_000364665.1 Xanthomonas sp. SHU 199 | reverse complement strand
GGCTGCTGGCCGGCTGAGCAGCGCAGGCCGGGGCGCGCGAGCGCGCCCGACGGCTCAGTCGGTCGGCTGCAGCCGCTGCCAGGCGGCCAGGACGATGCCGCGTACCTGCAGCCAGTCCAGGCGCGAGCGCGGGTGGTCGCGCAGGAACACGTCGCGCAGTTGCGCGACCACCTCTTCCACGCGCTGGCCGTGGTACTTGAGGTAGGCATCGTAGGCCAGCTTCAGCGCCGGCTCGTAGTCGTGGAACGTGTAACCGGGCTGATGGAAGGGGCTGTGTGCGTAATGCGCCTTCCAGAACTCCAGTTCGCGCTCGCGGTCCAGCATCACGCAGGCGCGCGAGGCGTGTTGCATCTCGATGGCGACGGCCATGTTGGCCCTCCGAGTGGTCCCCCCCACCGGCACCGCGGCGGCGCCGCAGGTGTGTTGCGCACGCAGTCTATGCCGGTCGGGCGTCGCCGCCGCGATGGCCGGCTGAAGCGTTCAGAGCTGGCGGTGCGGCGGTGCTGCACGCGGCAGCAAACCGGTGATCGGTTGGCCGCCGGCGGGCGCTGCACGGTTGTCCACACGCGATGTGGAGCGTTGCTCTGGAATCCTGTGGATAAGTGGCCAGGCACCGCATGGCGTCGGTGCCTGGAGCCGCGTGGCGAAAAAATCGCCACGCCGGTCCGCTCAGTCTTCGTCCGACGCCAGCCGGTGCAGCGCGGCGAAGTCGCGAATCTCCACCACATGCAGTTGCGGCAGCGCGATCAGGCCCTGCTGGCGCAGCTTGGTGAAGGTACGGCTGACTGTCTCCATGGTCAGGCCGAGATGGTCGGCGATGTCGCCGCGGCCCATCGGCAGCACCACCTTGTTGCCGGCATCGCCCTGGCGCGCCGCGCGGGCCGCCAGCTTGAGCAGGAAGTCGGCCAGTTTCTCGGCCGGCTGCAGCCGCGCCAGCGACAGCGCCGCGTCCTGCGCCGCATCCAGCTCCAGGCAGGCGCGTTGCAGCAGCTTGCGCTCCAGGTGCGGGAACTGCGTGCGCAACTGCTGCATCTGCGCCACCGGCACCCGGCACACCCGGCTGTCGGCGATGGCTTCGATATCGTGGCGGTGCCTGGCCGATTCGCTCAGGCCGACGTAGTCGCCGGGCAGGACGAAACCGGCCACCTGGCGGCGTCCGTCGGCGAGGGTGCGGACCAGGCGCAGCGCGCCGGCGGTGACGGTGTAGACCGCCTGCCGCGCCTCGCCGGTGCGGGCCAGGGTGGCGCCAGCGGCGTAGTGCAGCGAGGTCGTGGCCCGTTCCAGCGCCTGCACCTCGTCGCAGGCCAGCGCCGAGCAGATCGCCAGGTGGCGGACCGCGCAATGCAGGCACTCGTTGCCGCGCGGTTCGCGCGGGGCGGACGCGTCGGCGTAGGGCAGGGCGAATCCGGAAGGATGCCTGTTCATGGGCGGGGCAGCGGCTTCGGCACCGGCGAATGATACGCCGATGCGGCCGCGCGTGGCCGGTGCGGCTAGAATTGGCGTCCCGCTCGCCCCCGAATCGCAGGAGTTCCGCACGTGATCAAGCCCCGTACGCCGCCCGGCATCATGGAATTGCTGCCACGCGAGCAGATCGCGTTCCAGCGCATGCTGGACGTCATCCGCCGCAATTACGAGCGGTTCGGGTTCCTGCCGGTGGAGACGCCGGTGTTCGAGCTGTCCGACGTGCTGCTGACCAAGTCCGGCGGCGAGACCGAGCGCCAGGTGTACTTCGTGCAGTCCACCGGTGCGCTGGCCAATGCCGCGGCCGAGGGTAGCGAGGGCGGGCTGCCGGAGCTGGCGCTGCGCTTCGACCTGACCGTGCCGCTGGCCCGCTACGTGGCCGAACACGAGCACGAGCTGAGCTTCCCGTTCCGGCGCTACCAGATGCAGCGCGTGTACCGCGGCGAGCGCGCCCAGCGTGGCCGCTTCCGCGAGTTCTACCAATGCGACATCGACGTGATCGGCAAGGACGCGCTGAGCATCCGCTACGACGCCGAGGTGCTGGCGGTGATCCACGCGGTGTTCGCCGAGCTGGGCATCGGCGATTTCGCGGTGCAGTTGAACAACCGCAAGCTGATGCGCGGTTTCTTCGAGAGCCTGGGCGTGGCCGAGGGCGAGCGCCAGCTCGCGGTGCTGCGCGAGGTCGACAAGCTGGACAAGCGCGGCGCCGACTACGTGCGCGAGACGCTGGCCGGCGAGGGCTTCGGCATTCCCGCCGAGCAGGTGCAGCGCATCCTCGACTTCGTCGCGGTGCGCTCCAGCGGCCACGACGATGCGCTGGCGCGGCTGCAGGCGCTGGAGGCCGATGCGGCGTCCAGTGCGACCCTGCGCGAGGGCGTGGCCGAGCTGCGCGAGGTGCTGGCCCTGGTCAAGGCGCTGGGTGTGCCGGAAACCGCGTACTGCCTCAATTTCTCCATCGCCCGCGGCCTGGACTATTACACCGGCACCGTCTACGAGACCTTGCTGACCGACTACCCGCAGATCGGCTCGATCTGCTCGGGCGGCCGCTACGAGGACCTGGCCAGCCACTACAGCAAGTCCAAGCTGCCCGGCGTGGGCATTTCCATCGGCCTGACCCGGCTGTTCTGGCAGTTGCGCGAGGCCGGCCTGATCGACGGCATCGCCTCCAGCAGCGTGCAGGCGATGGTGGCGCTGATGGACGAGGCCAAGCTGGACGACGCGCTGGACATCGCGCGGCGCCTGCGTGCCGGCGGCATCAACACCGAAGTGCAGATGGAGCCGAAGAAGATCGGCAAGCAGTTCCAGTACGCGGCCCGTGCCGGCATCCGCTTCGTGGTGCTGGCCGGCGACGACGAGCTGGCGCGCGGGGTGGTCGCGGTCAAGGATCTGCTGCGCGAGCAGCAGTTCGAGATCGCCCGCGACGAACTGGCCAGCACGCTGCAGGTGGAACTGGAGCAGGCCAAGGTGATGGCCTGAGTCTGGTGGCGGCGGCCGGCGACGGCCGCCGCGCTGTGCGAGATCTTGGTAGAAGCGGCTTCAGCCGCGACCGGCATGGCCGGTAACCCCGGCCACGGTTGATCCCAAAAACGCAAACTACAGCAGGCCCGCGCCCTGCAGCATCGCCTTGAGCGCGCGCCGTTGCGCGCCATCGTCCGCCGGCCAGCCCTGCACTTGCGCGACGACCTTGCCGTCGCGCACCAGGAAGAACGTGGGCATGCGCCACTCGCGCGGCAACAGCGGCCATTCCTCCACGTCGTAGAGCGGATGCAGCGGCGTCTGCGGCTGCGCCTGGTTCCAGGCGCGCAGCGCCTCCAGGTCCTCGCTGCCGGGCGGCAGGGTCAGCCACAGCGCGTGGCGGCGGAACGCCGGGCCCAGTTCGGGATCGGCGGCGATGGCGCGCGCGGCGTCGGCGGCAAAATGGCAGCCGGCGGTGACCAGGATCTGAGGTGGCCCCAGATCGATCCGCTGCCGGTGCAGCGTGCGCCCATCGGGTTCCAGCGACCACAGCGTCGGCCCCTGCGCCGCCGCGCCCAGGCGGTCCTCGAAGCGCAGCCAATGCGGCCAGTCGGCGCTGCCGCCATCGGCCAGCAGGCGCCGTGCGTCTTCCACACGATGCGCGAGCAGCAGCGCGTTGCCGTCGTCGTCCACCTGCGCCGCGCTGGCCTGGCCGCGGCGCCGCAACTGCGCCAGCACCTGCAGTTGCGTGTCCAGCCCCGCCGGGGTGGGGCGCAGCGCGTAGGTCGCGACGACGGCCCGATACAGAAGATCCAGCGCGGCCGCGTCCGATTGCGCGATGGCGGCGGGGTCGAATGCTTCGGGCAGGGCGCTGCGCACTGCGGGCCAGGGATCGCGTCCAGTGCGACCGAGGCCGTCCAGATTCCGGTGGTAGCCGTTGTAGCGACGCTCCAGGTCGCCGATCGCGGCGGTGGGCTCGTTGGCGCGCGGTTGCGTCGCCCAGTGCGGCAAGCTTTCCGCGTAGCGCTCGACTCCGAACAGCGCCAGCAGCGCCCGGCCCTGCGTGCGGGTCAGCTGCGGCAGGTCCTGCGTATCGAATCCACCCAGGCCATTGCGGCCGAACACCAGGCCGTCGAGGAAGCGTTCGCGGGCGCCGGGCGTGAGCGCGTCCAGCGGCGTGCGCTGGCCTGCATGGGCGCGCAGGTAGGCGGCGAGCTGCGCGCTGGAGCGGATCGGCAGTTGCTCCACAGTGGTCGCGGTGTCGGCGTTTGCGGCCCCCTGGGCGGGAGGCGCCGGCGGCGGCTGCGCCGCTGCCGACATCGCCATGCACAGGACAAGGGCGGCAAAACACGCAGTGCGCATGCGGTACTCCAGAGCGGCGGCGGTCATCGCCGATCCTAGCGGCCGCCGGGCGATCCTTCCATCCGCCGCGGGAGGTGTCTGCGCGCAGCGTGAGGCCGGATCGCGGCAACGCACAGGGCGCCAGAGCGCGCAACAGGATGACCCGGAGGCTGAACGCCAGGTCGCCGCGGCCCGCGCAAGCTTGACCTTGTAATAGTGTGCTATTACATTAGCGCAATGAAACAACGTCCCGTCCCTGCAGAAGACCGCGACAGCGACGCCTCGTTCAAGGCGTTGGCGCGCACCCTGGCCCAGCTCGGCAAGCCGCAGGAAGTGGCGGCGTTCCTGCAGGACCTGTGCACGCCGGCCGAGTTGGAGGCGATGGCGGACCGCTGGCGCGTGGTGCCGCTGCTGCTCAAGGGCGTGCCGTACCGCGAGATCCACGATCTGACCCAGGTCAGCGTCACCACCATCGGCCGTGTCGCACGGACCCTGGAATACGGCGCCGGCGGCTATGCCGCGGCGCTGCGCCGGCAGACGGCGCGCCCCTCCGATTCCCACTGAGATGTCCTGATGAGTGCTTCCCTGGCAGCACCGGCCCGCGACCGGCTGCGTATCGCGATCCAGAAGAGTGGCCGCCTGGCCGAGCCGGCCCGTGCGGTGCTGGCCGCCTGCGGGCTGAGCTGGCGCGAGAGCCGCGACAAGCTGTTCTGCTACGGCGAATCGTTGCCGGTCGATCTGCTGCTGGTGCGCGACGACGATATCCCCGGGCTGATCGCCGACGGCGTGTGCGACTTCGGCATCGTCGGCCGCAACGAACTCGAAGAGCAGGCCGGCGAGCGCCGCCGCAATGGCCTGCCGGAGGCCTATCGTGCCCTGCGCGGGCTCAACTTCGGGCAGTGCCGGCTGATGCTGGCGGTGCCGGACAGTTGGGAGTGGAGCGGCCCGCAGCAGGTGCAGGGGCTGCGCATCGCCACCAGCTACCCGGCGGTGCTGGCCGACTGGCTGGACGCGCGTGGCATCGCCGCGCAGGTGGTGGAGCTGTCCGGCTCGGTGGAGATCGCGCCGCGCCTGGGCACCGCCGACCTGATCTGCGATCTGGTCTCCAGTGGCGCCACCCTGGCCGCCAACCAGCTCAAGCCAGTGGAGACGCTGCTGGAGAGCGAGGCGGTGCTGGCCGGTCCGGTCCGCGAACCGGCCGATGCCCGCGCCGGCCTCGCGGCGATGCTGCTGCGCCGGCTCGACGGCGTGCTCAAGCTGCGCGACAGCAAGCTGCTGATGTTCCGCGCCGCGCGCGAACGCGTGGCCGACCTGGCGCGGCTGCTGCCCGACGCCGAACCGCTGGTGCAACTGCCCGGCGACGCAGACGGCCCGCTGCAGTTGCAGACCATGTGCCACGGTGCGATCACCTGGCAGCGCATGGAGGAACTGGAGCGCGCGGGCGCGCAGGGCTTGATGGTGTTGACGGTGGAGCGGTCGCTGGCATGAATCGTTTGGAATGGAGCGCGCTCGACGCGCAGGAACGCACCCAGGCGCTGACCCGGCCGGTGCAGCGCGTGGCCGAGCAGACCCGCAACGCGGTGGCGCAGGTGCTCAATGACGTGCACAGCCGCGGCGACGTCGCGCTGCGCGACCTCACCGCGCGTTTCGACGGCGTGGTGCTGGAGACCTTCGAAGTGAGCGCCACCGAGTTCGCCGCCGCCGAGGCGGCGGTGCCGGCGCCGCTGCGCGCGGCGATGGCCGAGGCGGCGGCGCGGATCGATACCTTCCACCGCGCCGGCATGGCGCAGCCGTACGCGGTCGAGACCGCGCCGGGCGTGGTCTGCGAGCGCGTGG
>NZ_AQOI01000135.1:0-1739 GCF_000364665.1 Xanthomonas sp. SHU 199 | reverse complement strand
GGCTGGCGCGAGCGCTGGTTCGGTGGTGGCGCTGCGGCCGCGGAGCCGACGCCGGTACCGGCCGCCGCGCGTGGCCCCAGCTTCCTCAGCACGGCGGCCACCACGGCGGCCGGCGTGGCCGGCGGCATGTTCCTGTTCGAGGGCGTGGAAAGCCTGCTGGGCGGCCACCACGGCGGTGGTTTGTTCGGCGGCGGCGCGCCGCAGGAAACCGTGGTCGAGAACATCACCAACAACTACTACGACGACACGCCGCAGCAGGACATGGGCCAGGACTTCCAGGACGACGGCGACTTCGGCAACGACAACTGGACGTAACCTCGCCGCTTGCATTGCTGCCTGATCGAGCAGTCAGGCGAGCGCCGGTAGGGCGCTCGCCTGAGATTCGGCAGGCTGGCCATCCATCGCTTCAGGGATCTATTCAAAAAAGCAGTCTTCAGTGGGCTGGTATCGAAGTAAGGGTCAAATAATACAGTCACTTACAGGTCTAGTTCTCTTGACTATATATTCATAAATCTATTCAATCCGGGAATGAGCGAGGCCCGGCTACGCGATCTGATTGCTTTTCTGCGCCATGAGGGGGCAGCGACGGCGCCTGGTATCGCAGCGGCGTTCGGCATCAGCCAGCCGACGGTCTCGCGTCTGCTCAGCGCTGCCGGCGATCAGGTGCTGCGGATCGGCAAGGCGCGCGCCACGCGCTACGCGCTCAGCCGCACGTTGGGCCGGGCAGGCCGACGCTGGCCCCTGTTCCGTCTGCGTCCTGACGGGCGCGCCGAGACGCTTGGCGATCTCCATGCCATGCACGGCGATGGATTTCTGTTCGTTCCGCAGAACGCGCGACCGGTTCTGGTGCATGGTGAATTCGCCGATGGCGTGTTCCCGGGGCTGCCGTGGTTCCTGGACGATCAGCGCCCGCAAGGCTTCCTCGGCCGTGCCTTCGCACGGCGCGCCGCCGACGACATCGGCGCGCCGCAGGATCTGCAGCGCTGGCAGCCTGACGATGTCGTCCTGTCGTTGCTGCGGCATGGCGACGATCAGCCCGGCGACCTGGTCCTGGGCGAGTTCGCCTTGCAGCGTGCGCAACAGGCCGCCCTGCAGCCGGCTGATGCGCTGGAGAAGGCGCAGCGATCCCAGCATTATCCGCAGCGCGCCAACGCCGTCTTGCGTGGCGAGGCGGTGGGCTCGTCGGCAGGAGGCGAACAACCGAAGTTCACCGCAATACTGCACACGGAAGGCGGCTACACCGCAGTCATCGTCAAGTTCAGCGAGCGTGCCGGCACGCCGGCCGCGCAGCGTTGGAGCGACCTGCTGCGGTGTGAACACCTGGCCAGCGACATCCTGCGTGCGCACGGCATCGCCGCCGCCGAGAGCGAACTGCTCGAGAGCGACGGTCGCGTGTTCCTGCAGTCCACGCGGTTCGACCGCACGCCTGTGCTGGGACGGCGCGGCTTCGTCTCGTTGGCCGCGGTGGATGCGGCCTACTTCGGCCATGGGCGCATCGACTGGTGGTCGTTCGCACCGCAACTGCAGCGCGAAGGCTGGCTGAGCGACGCAGATGCGCAGCGCCTGCGCGTGTGCGGTTGGTTCGGCGCCTTGATCGGCAACAACGACATGCATCTGGGCAACGCTGGCCTGATGCTGGGCGATGCCTTGCCGCTGGCGTTGGCGCCGATCTACGACATGTTGCCGATGGCGTTCCGACCCGCGGCCAGCGGCGAGGTGGTGGAGCGCACCTATGTGGT
>NZ_AQOI01000134.1:0-11295 GCF_000364665.1 Xanthomonas sp. SHU 199 | reverse complement strand
CCGTGCCGGCCGCGCCGCGCCGCGCCGCATGTCGACGCACGGTGCCGGTGAGCGGACGGCGGCGGCCGCATGCCCATGACGCGCGCGCCGTCGCCGGGCCGTGCGAATGGGGGAGACGCGGACCACGAATGCCGTTAGAATGCGCGTCCGTTGCGCCCGTAGCTCAGCCGGATAGAGTAGTGGCTTCCGAAGCCATTGGTCGGGGGTTCGAATCCCTCCGGGCGCGCCATCCCACGCCGTGCATGCCGATCCTGTCTGGCATCGCCCGCGTCCTGTCCGCCATCTGCGCAGGCTCTTCTCTCCTCTTTCGCTTCCCCCGTCCTGCGGCCGTGCGAACGCATGCGTTGCTCGCTGCCGGGCGCTGTGGCGCCGATGCGTCATGCCCGCGCGACCCCAACCTTGTCCCAGCGCTTGGTCAGCGTCCCATCCGCTCCCAGAAGCATGGTACGCGGCGTGCTCTGCTGGAGCCGTCTGCGCGGTGTCCGAGCAGGGCGCCAGGCGTGGTACTGGCTGCGTGCGTGTTCGGAGACGGGACGTGCGCCGGAACGCACGGAACGAGGTGTTGCGCAACGTCATAGGTTGATGAATTTCACATTACATGTCTCCCTGTGTAGAATTTCGAAGCGGCCAGGGTAGTGTCCGCCACAGGGCCGGCATGGGGATGCCGCTCGCAGTGCTTTCAGTGACGCCCGCCACCTGCATACGCACACGTTCGGATACAACGCCGGGTTCTTCATGCGCCGCCGCTCGACGCTCACGCCCCTGTTGCTCCTGATCGTCCTGTTGCTTGGCGGGTGCGGCGGGATCCAGTCGGTCTCCGAGCAGGGCCGCCGCTCCATTGCCCTGGACGGGCACGTACAGATGCTGCGCGACCGTGCCGGCACGCTCGACGTGCACGCGGTGGCGGCGCGCGGCGACCTGCAGCCGACGTCGCCAGAGTTCAGTCTCGGCTACATCCCTGATGCGGTCTGGCTGCGCTTGCGCCTGGATCGCATGACCGGCCTGCCTCGGGTGCTGATGTTGCAGGTGGACGCGCCGCTGGCCGATACCGTGCGCCTCTACGTGCCGCAGCCGGGTGGTGGCTTCCGCGAACTGCGCCGCGGCGAGGACGTGTCGCGGCGCGAGTACCCCTACCTGCTGCGGACGCCGGTGTTCCAGTTGGAAGCGCCGGATGGACGCTATCCGGAGGTCTACCTGCGCCTGACCGAGCGCAATGCGATGACGGTGGCGCTGAAGCTGTGGGAGCCGCAGGCGCTGCTCGCCCACGAGGCCTTGTCCGCCAGCCAGGACAGCATCTTCCTGGGCTTCATCCTCGCGCTGTGCATGGCCGGCACCTTCATCTGGCGACGCAGCGGCGTGGGGCCGGTGCGCTGGTATGTCGCCTACATCGCCACCAGCGGCTACAGCGTGTACAAGACCCGGGGCCTAGTCGGCCCGTTCTTTCGTCTGGACACGCACGATGGCGGTGACACCGTACTCGGCGTGGTGCTGGCGCTCAGCGTGGCCATCGCCGTGTCCTTCAGCGTGCGGTTGATGGCTTTGCACACGCATTTCCCGCGGCTGTCGCGCGCCTACGAAACCTTCGTGTGGCTGGCGATCGGCGTCGCCTGCAGCGGATTCCTGCTTGGCAGGTTCGGCACGGTGATGCCGTTCGTGCAGGGGCTGAGCCTGGTCAGCGTACCGTTGCTGCTGCTGGTGGCGGCTTACCTGAGCTGGCGCGGCCAGGCCATGGCCAAGCTGTACCTGGTGGCGTTCCTGGTGCTGTACATCGCATTCTTCCGCGGCTTCCTGATCAACCTTGGCCTGCTGCCGAACACGCCGTGGCTGCGCAATGGCGCGCCGCTGGCGGTGGGCCTGACCCTGCACCTGCTGTTGCTGACCTTCAGTTTCGCGCAACGCTTCTACGCGCTGGAGAAGCAGCGCCAAGATGCATTGGCCCTGGCGCTGGAACTCTCGCAGCAGTCCGAGGCATCGCTGGAGCACAAGGTGCGCGAACGCACCCGCGAACTGGCCGAGGAAATCGTGCAGCGCCAGGCCACCGAGCAGCGCCTGCGCGAGAGCAAGACGCAACTGCGGCAGGCACTGGTCGCCGAGCAGCGGCTGCGCGAGGAGCAGCGCGAATTCGTGACGTTGCTGTCGCACGAGTTCCGCACGCCCTTGTCGATCATCCATGCCAGTGGCCAGATGCTGCAGGACACGGAGACCGCGCTGCAGCCGGCAGGACGCCGCCGCATCGAGAAGATCCAGCGATCGGTGGAGCGCATGTCCGAGTTGATCGAACGTTTCCTCGACGATGAACAGGTGCTCTCGGACGAAGGCGCGCTCAAGCGCGAGGTGTTTGCGTTGCCCGCGCTCATCGACGAGGTGCTGGACGCGCTCGATCCGTCACGCGAGCGCGTGCGGGCCGAACTGGCGCAGGCGCCGCTGCGGGTGGATTGCGACCGCGGCCTGCTGCGGATCGCCCTGGACAATCTGTTGGGCAACGCCCTGAAGTACTCCGGGCCGGGACAACCGGTACGGCTGACGGCCACGGCGCAGGCGCAGACCCTGATCCTCGGCGTGGCCGATCAGGGTCCCGGCATTCCGCAGCACGAGCACACCGGGATCTTCCGCAAGTTCGCGCGCGGCAGCGGCAGCCGCGGCACTGCCGGCGCGGGGCTGGGGCTGTACCTGGTCAAGCGCATCGCCCTGCGATTGGGCGGCGAGTTGACCCTGGACAGCGACGGCCGCGGCGCGACCTTCAGCCTGCGCCTGCCCCAGGCCGTCGCCGCGGAGGGGCGGTGAGCATGCGCACGCACCGCACATGCGGCGCACGGCATGGCGTCGCGCGCCGCCGCCGCCGCGCCGGGGAGGCACGCTGACATGGCATTGATCGGTCTGCTCGAAGACGAAGTGGATCTGTGCGAGGAACTGCAGAGTTATCTGGTCGGCGCCGGACACCGCGTGGTATCCGCTGGCTCGGCTGCGGCCTTCTTCGCTGCAAGTGCCGGGCTGCGCTTCGACGTGGTGATCCTCGATCGCGGGCTCCCCGATGCCGATGGCCTGGAGATCGTGGAGCGCCTGCGCAGCGCCTCCGCGGGCATCGGCATCATCATGTTGACCGCGCGCGGTGCCAGCGAGGACCGCATCCACGGCCTGGAGAACGGGGCCGACCACTATCTGGTCAAGCCGGTGCGCCTGGCGGAACTGGCGGCGCACGTGCGTGCGCTGTTGCGACGGCTGCCGCGCGGCTGGCGTCTGGTCGCCAGCGAATGCTGCCTGTACACGCCGGAGGATGCGCGTCTGGAACTGAGCGCGCGCGAGTTCGCGCTGTTGCGGGTGCTGGCCGTGCGCGCCGGCGAGATGGCCGGCCGCCGCGAGGTGGCCGAGGCGCTGGGCTGGGACTGGATGTCCTTCGACCAGCGTCGCCTGGATACCATGATCAGCCGTTTGCGTCGGCGCTGCCGCGAGGCGTGCGGGCAGGAACTGCCAATCCGCACCGAGCACGCGCGCGGCTATCTGACCACCGATTCCATCCGCGTGGAGTAAGCGCGCCGCGCGACGGTTGGCGACCAGGCGCCAGCGAACTCGGCGCAATGCATCGCGGATGTCGCGTGATGGGATCGTCGCTGCGTCAAAATGCCGTCGTCGCTGTCGCTCGTGCGCACTGCGTGGAACCACGGGCGCGCCGGAAATTCGCCGAAATGCCTGCATTCCGATGCGGCGAACGACCCGCGCCTACGGTCCTTTGACGTTACGCGGCCGTGTCAGAACTCGTAAGTTTTCACACCCTCGTGATCTCCAGAATGGCGCCGATCAACAAGGGCGCGTTCTGCGCACCACACGGGGACATTGCATGAATACCACGCGGCTGGCCAAGCTTCTTGGCCTCGGCTCGTTGCCACTCGCTGTCAATTTGGCTCTTGCGCAGACGGCGCCGCCGGACGCGGGCTCGCTGCTCAACCAGCAGCAGCGCCAGGAACGGCTGCAGCCGCCGGCCGACGATGCGGCCGCGTTGCTGCAGGCGCCGTTGCCCGATGCGCCGGATGGCGGCTTCAGCGCACGCATCGACCGCGTCCGC
Organism: Xanthomonas sp. SHU 199; assembly: GCF_000364665.1. Classification (NCBI taxonomy): domain Bacteria; kingdom Pseudomonadati; phylum Pseudomonadota; class Gammaproteobacteria; order Lysobacterales; family Lysobacteraceae; genus Xanthomonas; species Xanthomonas sp. SHU 199. Next base: position 7,235 of record NZ_AQOI01000134.1, on the reverse strand, counting down.
TTCAGCGGAGCCGAGGGCGCGATCGACACGCAGGCGCTGCAGGCGGTGGTTGCCGATGCGCTGGGCAAGTCGCTGACCCACGCGCAGTTGCAGGCGCTGGCGCAGCGGGTCAGTGCCGCGCTGCAGGCGCAGGGTTATCTGCTGGCGCGCGCCTATCTGCCGCGGCAGGACCTGAGCAACGGCGAGTTGGAGATCGCGATCATGATCGGGCGTCTGCAGAACGCGCCCGGCCGCGTGCAGGTGCTGTCCGACGATGCCGCGCTGCGCGCCCGCGCGACCGGCATCGCCGATGCGGCCTTGCCCGAAGGGCCGGTGCGCAACGACCAGTTGGAGCGCGCGCTGCTGTTGATCAACGACGTGCCAGGCGTGAGCGCGCGTGCGACGCTGGAAAAGGGCGCCGAGCCCGGCAGCAGCCGCCTGCTGATCCGTGCCGATAGTGCGCCGGCGTGGATCGGCGGCGCGAGCGTGGACAACTTCGCCAACCGCTACACCGGCGCGTGGCGCAGCAGCGCCTGGGGCGCGGTGAATCGGCCGTTCGATCACGAGGACCTGCTTGGCGTGAACCTCAGCCACAGCAGCGGCAGTGATCTGCTGGGTCTGAACTACGCCATCGGCCTGACCCCGTCGGGTCTGCGCGCCAACGTTGCCGCCTCGTCGATGCACTACGCGGTTGGCGCCGAGTTCAAGCCGCTGGACCTGCGCGGCAGCGCGCGTACCGTCAGCGCCGGCCTCAGCTATCCGCTGTTGCGCACGCGCAAGCGCAGCCTGTGGATCAGCATGGACGCCGAGCGTCGCGAGCTGGTCGACAAGGCGCTGGGCCAGGTCCTGCGCGAGCGCAATCTGGACCGGCTCACCACCATGCTCAGCGGCAACGCCTGGGACGGTTGGTGGGGCGGCGGTTACTTCGGCGCCAGCCTGGGCTGGGTCGCCGGCCGTGTGGAGCTGGACAACGCGGCCGACCGCATCGCCGACGGGCTGAGCGCGCGCACCCGCGGCAGCTACAACAAGCTGGTCTGGCGCGTGGAGCGCAATCAGAGCCTGGGCGGCTTGAGCAACTGGGGCCTGTACGTGGGGGCCAATGGCCAGTTCGCCAGCAAGAACCTGGATTCGTCGGAGAAGTTCCTGCTCGGCGGCCCGTCCGGGGTGCGCGGGCATGCGGTCGGCGAAGGCAGCGGCGACAACGGCTGGCTGGTCAATGCCGAGCTGCGCCGCGATTTCCTCGTCGCCAGGCACGTGCGTGCGCAGGCGCTGTTGTTCGCCGATCACGGCCACGTGCGCCAGCACATCGATCCATGGGCGGGATCGGTGATGCCGTGGTCGGGCAATGCGTACGACCTGTCAAGCGCTGGTATCGGCCTGAACCTGCAAGGCGAGCGCTGGTCGCTGCGCGGTGCCTGGGCGCACCGGCTGGGCGACAACCCCGGCCGCAGCGCCGCCGGCCTGAACGCCGACGGCCTGCGCGACGACCACTACCTGTGGCTGCAGGCCAGCCTGCGCTTCTGACGCCGCCACTCCACGCCTTCTGAGGACGATTCGCATGAATCACATCTACCGTTTGATCTGGGACGAACTGCGTGGCGCCTACGTGGTCGCCGCCGAAATTTCCCGCCGCCGCGGCAAGCGCAGCGGCACCGTGGTGCGCGCTGCCGCCGCCGCGATCGCCATCGGCAGCGTGCCGCTGTCGGCATATGCCGTGGATCCTGGCGCATTGCCCGACGGCGCGCAGATCGCCGCCGGCAATGCGCACCTGGACCAGCGCGGCGCCAACCTGACCGTGCATCAGGACAGCCAGCGGCTGATCCTGAACTGGAACAGCTTCGACATCGGCAACCAGGCCAGCGTGCGCTTCGAGCAGCCCGACAGCACCGCCATCGCGCTGAACCGCGTGCTCGGTGGCACGCCCAGCCAGGTGCTGGGCGAACTGAGCGGCAACGGCCAGGTCTGGCTGGTCAATCCCAACGGCGTGTACTTCGGCAAGGGCGCGCAGGTGGACGTGGGCGGGCTGCTGGTCAGCTCGCTTGGCATCAGCGACAGCGACTTCCTGGGCGGACACGCGCGCTTCGTCGCCAGCGGTGCGGCCGGCGCGGTGCGCAACGACGGCGCGATCCGCGCCAACGGCGGCGTGGTGGCATTGCTGGCGCCGGCGGTGAGCAACACCGGCAGCATCGCGGCGGGCCAGGTCGGCCTGGCCGCAGGCGATCGCGTTGCGGTGGACTTCGGCAGCGACGGCCTGCTGTCGCTGGCGGTCGCCCAGGACGCGCTGAAGGCGGAACTGGCGCAGAGCGGCACCATCCTCGGCAACAACGTGGTGCTCAGCGCCGCCGGCGCCAGCGCGCTGCGCTCCAGCGTCATCAACATGGATGGCGTGGTCGAAGCGACCTCGCTGGGCGCGCATGGCGGTCGCATCCTGCTCGACGGCGGCGACGCCGGCCAGGTCCACGTCAGCGGCCGCCTCGACGCCAGTTCGGCGACCGGCCAGGGCGGCCGCATCGACGTGCTCGGCCAGCAGCTACGCCTGGACGGCGGCGCGCGCCTGGATGCCAGCGGCGCGACCGGCGGTGGCGCCATCCACGTCGGCGGCGGTTGGCAGGGGCACGATCCGGCGTTGCGTAACGCCACCCACGTGGAGGCCGATGCCAGCGTCGCGCTCGACGCCAGCGCCGGCAGCAGCGGCAACGGCGGCGAAGCGGTGGTCTGGTCCGACGGCGACACCCGGTTCGCCGGCAGCATCGCCGTGCGCGGTGGCGCGCAAGGCGGCAACGGCGGCCGCGCCGAAGTCTCCGGCAAGCAGCAACTCGCCTACAGCGGCCGCACCGATGCCAGCGCGGCCAACGGCGCGATGGGCGACCTGCTGCTGGATCCGGACACCATCAGCATCCAAGGCGGCGGCACCGGCATCGGTTCCCTGAGCGGAAGCACGGTATACGTGCGGGACCTGCAGGCGCAGAACGCCAACGTGATGCTGGTGGCCGACAATGGCATCACCTTCGGCGACCTGTCGCTGAACGGCGGCAACGGCCGCCTGAGCATGGCCAACAATGTCAGCCTGCGTCTGGAGAACACCAACGGCACCATCAGCTTCGCCAATCCGACCAATACGGTGGAAGTGTTCGGGACCGGCAGCATCTACATGCAGAGCGGACGCACCAACACCGGTTTCCTGAGCAGCATCGGCAACCTGATCGCACATGGCCCCGGCACCAATCCCGGCACGCTGCCGACCCACGACGTCACCCAGAACGGCAACGGTACCCCGGGCGCCGGCTCGATCACCCTGTACGGCGCCGACGGCATCTCGGTCAGCGGCGCGCTGACCACCAATGGCGGCTACGTGCGCATCTGGGGCGACTCGGACAACATGGGCGGCGGCGACCTGACCCTGAACTCGCCGATCTTCAGCAATGGCGGCAACGTATACCTGTCCACCGGGCAGGGCGCGGTGACGCTGAACTCCAACATGACCCTCGGCGCCGGGCGCGTGCTGTTCAAGGCCGATGGCAGCTACACCAGCGGCGAGAAGATCCTCAACGGCCTGATCGACGCCAGTGGGGACTTCAACATCGATACCGCCTTCACCATGAAGGGCGGCGCCAGCATCTACACCAGCGGCAACATCGTGTTCGGCAACGTACCGGTCAATCTCGATACCGGCAGCGGCGTGCTGGTGCTGCGCGCCAACAAGATCGACTGGGGCTCGTCGACTCTCAACAACCTCAGCACCGCGTCGATGCGCCTGGAGCCGTACGATCCTTCGGTCAACATGGTGCTGGGCGACGCCAACGGCTTCGCCTCGGCGGCGACGCTGAACAAGTTGCCGGGCATCCGCAACCTGACCATCGGCCGCGCCGACGGCACCGGCACCATCAGCGTCTCCGGCAACTACAACTTCAACGCCAGCGGCAGCTTCGAACTGCTCGACAAGACTCTCGACATCACCGCCGGTAGCCTCAGCAACAGCACCGGCGACGTGATCCTGACCGGCGACACCATCAACCTCAGCCAGCACGTCACCGCCAACGGCGGCAACGGCAAGGTCACGATCCGGCAGATGACCGCGGCCAACGCCCTGCATCTGGGCACCGGGCTCAGCAACGCGACGATCGGCCAGGTCAACGCGGCCACGCTGGAAGTGGGCCGCAGCGACGGCGGCGACCTGGTGTTCGACAGCGACATCGTCACTGGCGCCAGCACCGTGAGCCTGAAGAGCGGCCAACGCGTCTTGGGAGTCAACGGCGGCGTATCTGCGGCCAAACTGGCGGTCACCGCCGGCGCTGGCGCCACCCTCAGCGACAGTACCTTCAACTTCACCACGCTGGCGCTGGACGTGGGCGGCGCCACCCAGATCGCCAGTTCCAGCGCCACTTGGGGCCTGGGTCTCGCCGACACACTGACCGGCTTGAATGTGCGCGCCGGCACCACCGGGACGGTGGGGTTGAACGCGACAGGAACCTTGGGCCTGAACAGCGCGATCAACTTCAACAACAGCGCCGCCACCCTCGCCGCCACTGCCGGCACCGGTTTCGATGCGGCCAGCACCACGCTGAGCAATCAGACGGCAGCTACCGTGGCCTTCGCCCTGTCCGGCGGCAACCCGTTCGCGTTCGGCGGCAGCAGCACTGTCCTGAGCGGCAGCACGCTGTCGCGCTTCAACGGCGTGAGCACGTTGCGCGTGGATGCGTCGGGCAACGACGTGACGATGGGGGCGTTCAACGTCGCCGTCGGCAACCGCATGCAGGTGCAGGCGCGTCGTTTGCAGCAGACCGGCGACGTCGGCGTGAGTGGCGGCAGCCTCTATCTCAGCGCCGCGCAGGGCGGCCTGAGCCTGAACCACGGGATCAGCGCCGCGCAGACGCTGTCGCTCAACGACGTGGCCGGTACCGGCATCCAGGGCAGCGGCGCGTTGACCGCCGCGGCACTGGCGCTGCGCTCCAGCGGCGCGGTGTCGCTGACCTCCGCCAGTACCCTGGTGAACGCGATCGCGGCGCAGAGCGGCGACCTGACTTTCCGCAACAACGGCAACCTGCTGGTCGGCAGTGTCGATGGCCTCGCCGGCATCGCCTCCACCGGCGCGGTGGACGTGCGCCTGACCGGCGCCAGCGCGGACCTGACGCTGCAACAGGCGGTGAGCGCGGGCAATGCCGCGCAGCGACAGACCGGCGTGCTGCTGGCGGCCGGCCGCAACTTCATCAATCAGGCAGGCAGCAGCGCCGTAAGCACCGGCAACGGCCGCTGGCTGGTGTATTCCACCTCGCCGCTCAATGACACCCGCGGCGGTCTGGCGCCGCAGTTCAAGCAGTACAACGCCGGCACCGGCAGCACCGTGCTGGATGCGGGTAGCGGTTTCCTTTACCGCGTCGCCCCGACCGTTGCCGTCGCCCTCACCGGCGCAGCCAGCAAGACCTATGACGGCAATGCCGCTGCCGCACTGGGCGGGATCGGCTACACGGCCAGCAGCGGTGCGATCGACGGCGATACGGTCGTCGTCACCGGCACCGCCGCGCACTACGACAGCAAGAACGTCGGCCACGGCAAGGCGGTCACCGTCGACGGCCTGAGCGTGGACCACGCCGGCAACGGCGCGGTGCGCGTGTACGGCTACGGTCTGGCCAGCACCAGCGCCAGTGCCAACATCGGTACGATCAGCCAGAAGACGCTGCAGCTGGGGGCCGGCTCGATCCAGGGCAAGGTCTACGACGGCACCAACACCGCCAGCCTGGGGTCGGCGGCCCTGAGCGGCGTGGTGAGCGGCGACGACGTGCGCTTCGCCGGTGCATCCGGCGCGGTGTTCGCCGACAAGCGCGCCGGCGTCAACAAGCAGGTCACCGTGTCCGGCATCGCGCTCGGCGGCAACGATGCAGGCAACTACTTGGTCGACAGCACGGCCTATGCCGACATCGCCAAGCGCACGCTGACGGTGGCGGTCGACATCGCCGGCAAGGTGTACGACGGCGGGATCGGCGCGCAGGTGCGCAACGCCACGCTCGGCAATGCCGTCGTCGGCGACGATGTGTCGGTCGCCACCCAGGCCGCGTTCGTCGACAAGAACGTCGGCGACAACAAGAGCGTCGTGGTCGCCGCACAACTCGGCGGCACCGATGCCGACAACTATGTCATGGACGTGGCCACCTCGACGCCGCGCGGCAGTACCGCCTCGATCACGCCCAAGACGATCGACGCCGGCACGCTGAGCGTGACGGCCAAGGTGTACGACGGCAACCGTACCGCCAACGTCGGCAGCAACGGCCCGGTCGGCACGCTGAGCGGGGACGACGTGGCGCTGGTCCTGCAAGGCCAGTATGACGACAGGAACGCCGGCACGGGCAAGCGGGTGGACGTGACGGCGGGCTTGCGCGGTGGCGACGCCGGCAACTACCAGTTGCTCGCGACGCGCCTGCAGTCCAGCGGCGACATCACGCCCAAGACGATCGACGCCGGCACGCTGAGCGTGACCGCCAAGGTGTACGACGGCAACCGCACCGCCAATGTCGGCAGCAGCGGCATGGTCGGCACGGTCGGTGGGGACGACGTGGCGTTGATCTTGCAGGGCCTTTACGACACCAAGAACGCCGGCACCGGCAAGCGCGTGGACGTGACCGCGGGCCTGCGCGGTGGCGATGCCGGCAACTATCGCCTGGTCAACACCAGCCTGCAGTCGCGCGGCGACGTGGCGGCGAAGGCACTGACCGTCGGCAATGTGGCCGTGCTGGACAAGCGCTTCGACGGCGGCAGCGACGCGGTGCTGGTACTGCCGCCGCTGCGTGGCGTGGTCGCTGGCGACGAGGTCGCGCTGCAGGGTCGGGGTCAGTACGACAATGCCTCGGCCGCGGCGGGCAAGACGGTGCAGATCGCACTGGCCCTGAGCGGTGCCGACGCGGGCAACTACCGCCTCACCGACGCGCGTCAGCAGACCGTCGCCGGCATCGAGGACCTGCCGGGCCGCAACGCGGTGGACGCGGTTTCGCAGCCGAGCATGGGGGGCAACGGCACGCAGCCGGGCGGCACCGCCGACGGCAATTCGTTGACGGCGGCGGGCGCGATTTCGGCAGCGGCCGGCGCGATGGGGGAACTGGGCGCATCGGCGCAACCGCGGCTGGGTGGAACCTCGCTCGATCCGACCGGCGCCGGCAGCACGGCATCGGGCGGCGGCGCCGGTGGCAGCGGCAGCGGCCTTGGCGGTAGCGCCGGTGGTTCGGGCGGTGCCGGCGGCACTGCCGGCGCTGCGATCGGCACGGGCA
>NZ_AQOI01000133.1:0-15659 GCF_000364665.1 Xanthomonas sp. SHU 199 | reverse complement strand
CGCCGGCAACGATGCCGCCGCTGCGCCCGCCGAGACGCCGGCCGCGCCCGCGGCCACCACCGCCGATGCCGCTGCACAGCCTGCCGCCACGGAAGGCGACAACGCCGCCGCCAAGCCGGTCGCCGCCAAGACCCCGAACGGTCCGGAGCCGGTCGCCGGCACCGACTACATCGACATCGCCGGCGGCCAGCCGTTCCAGCCGACCAACGGCAAGATCGAGGTGGCCGAGATCTTCGGCTATGTCTGCCCGGCCTGCGCGCGCTTCCAGCCGCTGATCGGCCCGTGGAAGGCCGGCCTGCCGTCGGACGTGCGCTTCGTCTATGTGCCGGCGATGTTCGGCGGCACCTGGGACGACTACGCCCGCGCGTTCTACGCCGCCGAGGCGCTGGGCGTGCAGGAGAAGACCCACGAGGCGCTGTACAAGGCGATTCACGTCGACGAGACCCTGAAGGGCGAGCGTGGCCGCGACTCGGTGCAGGACATCGCCAACTTCTACGCCAAGTACGGCGTGGACCCGAAGCAGTTCGCCGACACCATGGGCAGCTTCGCGGTGGCCACCAAGACCAACCGCGCCAAGCAGTTCGCCACCCGCAGCGGCATCACCGGCACGCCGTCGCTGATCATCAACGGCAAGTACCTGGTCAAGGGCAAGAGCTACGACGACATGCTGCGCGTGGCCGATCACCTGATCGCGCGCGAGCGCGCGGCGATGGCCAAGTAAGCCGTCCGCCCCGGGCCGCACCGACGTGACCGCTCCCGCCACCCGCACTCTGCGCGTGCTGACCGCCAACATCCAGGCCGGTTCCAGCACGCGCCGCTACAGCGACTACGTGACCCGCAGCTGGTCGCATGCGCTGCCGGCCGGGCGCAAGCGCAGCAGCCTGGACGCGATCGCGCAGTTGGCCAGCGACCACGACATCGTCGGCCTGCAGGAGGCCGATCCCGGCAGCCTGCGCTCGGGCTTCACCAACCAGACCCACTACCTGGCCGAGCGCGCCGGCTTCAACTACTGGAGCCACCAGCCGAACCGACGCGTGGGCGGCGTGGCGTCCAGCGCCAACGGCCTGCTCAGCCGGCTGGAGCCGGTGGAAGTGCAGGACCACGCCCTGCCCGGCCGGCTCGGCGGGCGCGGCGTGCTGCTGGCCAAGTTCGGCAACGGCGCCGAAGGCCTGGCGGTGGCGGTGGCGCACCTGTCGCTGGGCGCCAACTCGCGTGCGGCGCAGTTGGCCTTCATCGCCGAGTTGCTGTCCGATCATCCCAACGTGGTGCTGATGGGCGACTTCAACTGCGTCGCCGACCGCCCGGAAATGCAGTTGCTCTACAAACGCACCCGGCTGCAACCGCCGGGCTGCGTGGTGCCGACCTTCCCGAGCTGGCGCCCGCAGCGCGCCATCGACCACATCCTGGTCAGCGACGGCCTGCGCTGCAACGAACAGCGCGCAGTGCCCGCCGCCTTCTCCGACCACCTGGCGGTGGCCACCGAGATCGACGTGCCGCAGCACGTGTTGCGCTGAGGCGCCATCGCGCCACAGTCCGCTCGGCGGCGCGAAACCGTCAGCAGCGGTAGCGCGCCTGCCAAGCCCAACCCGAAGGGTCGCGGTTGCGCGGGGATGAATGACACGCCCTAGAACAGCGTCTCCTTGAACGGCAGCATCGCCGCGCCCAGTACCGTGGCATGCGCTTGGACTTCGCCGACCAGCAGTGTGGGATACGGCGAGGCGATGCCACGCCGCGGGGCCGACTCGAACGCAATGCGGGCGATCAGCCTTCGCGCAAGATCGGCAGGCAGGCGCGCACCGAACACGATCACCGGCGGATCGATCAGCGCAATGGTCGCCGCCACCGCCAGCGTCACCGTCGATTGCACGGCATCCAGCCAAGCGTCGATCTGCGGCCACGCCGGGTCGTACTGCTGCAGCATCGCATGCAGGTCCGGCAGCGCGTGACCGTCGGCGACCAGCGCCTCGCGCAGGCTCTCCAGCGTCGGCCGTGCCATGCCGGTGATGGCCGAAATACGGCCCAGTTCGCCAGCATTGCCGTGCGCGCCGCGGCACACGCCGCCGTCGGCGATCACGCCCGCGGCGAATCCGTCGCCGATGTACAGATAGACCAGGTCCGGCGTTCGACGGCCGATCCCATACACCGCCTCCGCCAGAGCCGCGCAATGGGCGTCGTTGTCCATCCAGACCGGCAACTGCAGGCAATCGGCGACGAATCGGTCCAGTTCGACCTCTACCCAGTCCGATGCCAGCGACAGCGGCGGGTTGACGCGCGCGCCCTCGCCGATGCGCGGTCCGGTCATGCTCAGACCAACGCCGAACAGCTGTTGTCGGTCCACAGCAGCGGCCTGTAGCAGTTCCTCCACCATCGCCGGCAACTGCCGACGCACGTCAGCCAACGTGAGCGGGAATGCAGTGAACTGACGCATCCCACGGATCTGCCCGGCGAAGTCGATCAACAACACCGCGATGCCATCGACCGTCAACGAGACGCCGACGCTGTACGCGTAATCCGGCACCAAACGCACCAGGCGACTCGGCTGGCCGCGCCCGCGACGCGGCGATGGCCCCAGTTGCAGCAGGCCATGCGCGACCAACGGATCGAGGACGCCCTTTGTCCCCGGCACGCTGAGTCCAATGGCGCGGGGCAGATCGGCACGCTCGACCTGTCCCGCGCGACGGACCAAGTCCAGCAGCATGCGCTCGCTGGTCCCAGCGACGTTGCCGTCGCTGCGGCGGCGGTACTGCGGACGGACAGCGGCGTTGGCGAAGAAGCCGGACACGCGAAGCGACAGCGGGGGCGTTGTCATATTTCTTTTAATTAACCAACTTAATTTAATGCATCTTCGGCCACCACTCTGGGGCCGCCCAAGACTGGATCGTGCCATGCGTCTGCTGCCGCCTCATCCCCTTTGCGTCTTCCGCTCGCCCGACGCCTCCTCTCCGTCCGTTCTGTCGCTGGCACTTCGCCTGGCGCTGGCCGGCGTCCTGCCGTTGGCATCGCCGGCGTATGCCGATGCGCTGCAGGCCGACGAGGATGCGAAGACCATGGATGCAGTGCAGGTCCGCACCTCGTTCCAATCGCAGAACACGCGCGCCATCGCCACCAAGCAGGGGGCTTCCACCATCGTGGATTCGATCGCCGCCGACAGCATCGGGCAGTTGCCGGACTTCAACGTCGGCGACGCGCTGCGCCGGGTCGCCGGCGTGAGCACGGTGGAGTACCAGGGCGAACCGCGCTATGTGACCGTGCGCGGCCTCAACGGCAACTACAACAGCATGTTGATCGACGGCTTCGCGTTCGCCAGCAACGATATCGGCAGCCGCCAGGCGCTGATGGACGTGCTGCCGGCCAATTTCGTCGATCGCATCGACGTGGTGAAATCGCTGTTGCCGGAAAACGACGGCGGCGCGATCGGAGGCGTCACCGATCTGGTCACCGAAAGCGGCTTCGAGCGGCCCGATGGATTGCTCACCGCCGCGGCCAAGGGGGGCGTCAACCTCATGGGACAGCGCTACGGCGGGCGCACGCCGGCCGGCGAAAGCGAACTGAAGTGGAGCAAGCGCTTCGGTGGCAACGACGAATTCGCGTTCCTGGGCGCGGCCAGCGTCTGGCGCCGCGTGATCTCGGTACCGCAGGAGGAAAACGGAAGCGGCCTGAACTGGTACAACGCCGACGGTACGCGCTCCGCCTTGGCCTATGGCGGCGTCGGCAACGCGGTGCCCAGCGAGCGGCGTTGGTACAACTACGACAACACCCGCGAGCGCCGCGGACTGACCATGCGCCTGGATTGGCAACCGGATGGCCCGCTCAGCGGCCATCTCGCCGGCTATCGCTTCCGTCAGCGCGAGACCTCCGACCGCGACGCCGAGGTCGCGCAGGTGCAGAACAGCGCGCGCCTGGTTCGCACCGGCGCCGACAGCGGAACCCTGGACAATCTCAATCAGCTTGTCGAACTGGGCCAATTGCGCTGGAAACGCGGACTGACCGGGCTCAACGGCGAACTGCTGGCCGAACTGCCGGCGCAGTGGCGCGGCGCACTGCGCGCCAGCACCTCGCGCGCCACGGTGGATAACCCGCAGACCTGGGACCGTTTCCAACAAAACCGCTTGGGCTACGCGTTCGACTGGAGCGACAGCCTGCCTGCGTTCACTGCACTCAACCCGGCGCTGGCCGACGACCCGACGCGCTACGCCAACCTCTATCACCAGCAGGAACGCACCCGCTACGCCGAGCGGGTCAGCGATCTGCAATTGGAATTGCGCCGCAACATGGACGAGGACAGTCGTGGATTGGGCGTGGCATGGGGCCTGCGACAGGTGCGTACGCACATGCGCACGTCCTTCCAGCGCACCACCTGGAGCGGGCTGCCCTACACCCTGGCGGACGTGCTGGGCGATTCGACCTGCGGGCTGGGCTGCAATACGCCGATGCTGACCATCGATCCGGCCCTTGCCGACGCACGCTGGGATGCCGTCGCCGACCAGGCACGTGGCGTGGTGGACACCGCCGCGCAGAACAGCGGCAGCTACGCCGTGGACGAACAGGTGCGCGCCGGCTTCGTCCAGGCGCAATGGCGGGGCGAGCGCTGGCGCCTGGCCGGCGGCGTGCGCTTGGAACAGACCCGTTTCGGCAGCGACGGACTGCAACTGAGCGGATCGACATGGAGCCCGGTCGGTGCCGTGCGCCGCTATCGCAACTGGTTGCCGTCGCTCGCCGGCCAGTGGCAGACCAGCGCCAACGGCACCCTGCGCTTCGGAGTCTCGCGCTCGATCGGGCGCCCCCGCCTGGACCAGATGGCGCTGAACGGCGGCGTGCTGACACTCAGCAGCACGCCGCCCACGCTCAACCAGGGCAACCCGGACCTGCAACCGCGTCGCGCACTGAATCTGGATCTCGGCCACGACTGGACCTTCGACGATGGCGGCAGCCTGCTGTCGATCGCGCTGTTCCACAAGACCATCCACGATGAAATCTTCCGCTACGGCCAGCTGCAGTCCCTCGACGGCCAACAGGTGCTGGTCACGCAGCCCCGCAACGTGGACCGGCCAGTGCGGCTACGCGGCCTCGAACTGAGCGCGATCAAGGAACTCGGGCCCTGGCTGCCCGCGCTGAACGGCCTGTCGGTGAGCACCAATGTCACGCTGCTGGACGTGGACTACCCGGTGGTGCTGGGCGACGGCAGCCGTACGACGCTGTCGGTGCTGCCGCAGCAGCCCAAGCAGCTGTGGAATCTGGCGCTCAACTATGCGCGGGGTCCGCTGAGCGCCTCGCTGGCCTGGAACCATACCGGTGTGTTGTGGGACGACCGTTACCCCAACTACACCAACCAGTTGGAGTTCTATCGCAACCGCTACCAGCAGGCGTTGGACCGCGTCGACCTGAAGCTGGGCTGGCAGGTATCGCCCTCCGTCGCGCTGAGCCTGGACGTGCTGAACCTGACCGGACAGGGCTACGAGTACCGCATCGGCCGCCAGCAGGAATACGTGCAATCGGCCTGGAAGATGGCGCCGACCGTGATGGTCGGCCTCAATGTCAAACTCTGAGGCAAACCGCATGTCATCGTTTTTCGATACCAGCATCAGCCGTCGCCAGTTGCTGGCCGCGGCCGGCGCGACGGTCGTGGCTTCGGCACTGCCGGCGCAGACCATTTCGCCACAGCCGCCGGATGTGGGACGCAAGTTCCTCCGCTCACGGCGCCCGCTGCCGTTCCCCGGCAATACGTTCCTGGGCCATCTGCAACAGCAGGGCGATGGCTACCAGAGCTTCGACCGCGTGCTGGACATCTATCGCGAATTCTCCGAGCACCGCTTCGTCGACAAGTTCGCCTTGCTTCCACCGAGCAGCTATCACGTGACATTGCTGGGCGGTGTCAACGAGATCGACCGCGCTGGTGGGCCATGGCCCAGCGACATGGCGCGCGACGTACCGCTGAGCGACATCCATGCGACGTTCCTGGCACGGCTGCAGCAGCGCGGTGTCGCGCCACTGGGCGCATGCCGGTTCCTGATCGATCCTGCGGCAGCGAAGACCGGCCGCAACGACAATCTGCTGATCCCGTTGCGGCCCGCGGACGCAGCGACCGCGCTGCGGCTGGACGCCGCCCGCCGCGGCCTGATGGCACTCATTCGCCTGCAGCGCCCGGACTACGTCGACTACCGGTTCCACATCTCGTTGGCCTATCTGTGCGACACGCTCGATGAGGTCGAACATGCCGCCTATCGGAAGGCGGTACACGACTGGCTGGCGCGGCTCGCCGCGGCCGGACCGATCACCGTGCCGCGCTTCCACTTCTGCACTCTTCAGGACATGTACGCGTTTCGGACGCTGCAAGAGGTGTGAGGCGCCCAGGCGACGGACGACATCGGCATGCGAAACGCGCGGCGCGGGATACGCGCCGCAACGTCCGTCACACCGCTAGAACTTCAGATCCGCCCGCACGTACAGGTAGCGCCCGCCGGGAATGCCGTAGGTGGAGGCGTCGTAGCCGTTGAGCGAGCACGACAGGCAGATCGGCGGGTCCTTGTCGAAGACGTTGTTGACGCCGCCGCTGAGGGTCAGGCCCTTGAGCCAGTCGAAGCGGTAGCCCACCTGCAGGTCGTGGTAGGTGATCGCGTCCAGCGTGTTGGTGCCGGCCACCGGGTTGCTGCACACCGGGAACGCGACCGCGTCGCCGCATTGCTCGGTCAGCTCGGAGATGTGCCGCAGCGTCCACGACGCATTCCAGCGGCCGCGCGACCAGTCCAGGCTCAGGTTGCTGGTCCACTCGGGAATCGAGCTGTCCACCACCTCCACGCCCGGGCGCTGCGGCTGCACCTGGCCGGCCGCGCCGGTGGCGACGTAGCGAGTGACGAAGGTGTTCTGCCAGCCGATCTTGAAGCGGCCGGCGGCGGTCTCCGGCGAGTTCCAGAACAGGTCCACGTCCCAGCCGTCGGTCTTGATCGAGCCGAGGTTGGTGAGCCGGTTGTTGAAGCCGTTGATGCCGCCGGTGGAGGCGCGGGTGATGCCGTTGCAGTAGGTCGGCGACAGCGTGTCCACGCACAGGTCGAGCTGGGTCTGCGCGTTGATCGCCTGGATCGCGCCGTCGATGTCGTGGCGGTAGAAGGTCACCTCCACGTCGAAGCGGTCCGACCACGGCACGTTGCTGGCGAACCACGGGCTCCAGACGAAGCCGGCGCTGAAGCTGCGCGCCTTCTCCGGCTCCAGCGCGCGGTTGCCGCCGGTGGTCACCGAGATCTGCGAGTTGGCCTGCTGGTAGCCGGCCGGCACGCCGAGCGTGGCGCAGTTGCTGGCGCTGCCGCGCGGCGCGGTGCCGCCCAGGCCGATCGAGCACGGGTCGGACAGGGTCAGGTCGGCGCGCGCGGCCGAGCCGTACAGTTCGCCGATGCTGGGCGCGCGGAAGCCTTCGGCATAGCTGGCGCGCAGCACGAAGTCCGGCGCCACCTGCCAGCGCAGGCCGTACTTCGGGGTGAACTTGCCGCCGAAGGTGGAGTAGTCGGAATAACGGCCGGCCAGGCTGAGGTCCAGTTTGTCGCCCAGCGGCGAGTCGGCGAAGATCGGCACGCTCAGTTCGAGGTAGGCCTCCTTGACGTCGTAGCTACCCTGCGTCGGCAGCGACGGCACGCCGTTGTAGTGGCCGATCACGGTCAGCGGATCGGGGCGGTAGAAGCCCTCGTACTTGCGGTACTCCACGCCGGTGGCGAAGGACACCGCGCCGGCCGGCAGCCGGAACAGGTCGCTGCTGAGGTTGGCGGTGAACTGGGTCAGTTCGTTCTGGCTGCGATCGTGCACCACCGGCTGGATCCAGCGCAGCATGTCCGGGGTGATGCTGCCGGCACCGCCGAAGATGTTCAGTGGCACGCAGCCGGCCACCGCCGCGCACGCCGCCGGATCGCCCAGCGCCAGGTTGATGTTGTAGATGTTGTAGCTGCCGTAGTTGGTCTGCTCGGCCTTGTTCTTGCTGTAGGCGCCGTTGACGTCCCAGAACCAGGTGCGGTCGGCGCCCTCGAAGCTGCCGATGAAGCCGGTGCCGACGTACTGGGTGTCCACGCGCTGCTCGAACACGCGCGCGCCGCCTTCCACCGGGCGGCGCCCGATCATGATCAGGTTGCTGCCCGAATCCAGCGCGAAGCCGAACGGGTTGTACGGGTTGGCGGCGGAGATGACGATGTTGTCGGCGAGCGGATTGCCGGTGCCGGCGTCGGGGCCGAGAAAGATCGGTTCCGGTGCGGCCTGGTTGGTCGACTCGCGGCGGTTGCCGAGCAGCTTCAGGTACCACTGCACATCGTCGTTGAAGAAGAAGCGGAACTGGCCGAACACGCCCTTGCGCTCGGACGGGGTCAGCAGCAGGTTGGACGCGGCGAAGTTGTAGCGGTCGGCAGTGGTGAAGCAGTGGTAGTCGTCGCTGCGGGTGCAGCCGCCGGTGCCGTCGTAACGCGGCGTGCGCGCGCCGCTGTTGGGCGTCAGGTTCTGCTCGGCGCCGGTGTTGGGGTCGACGAAGATGAAACGCCCGTCCGGCGTGGCCGAGCTGCCGAAGCTCAGGCCGGTGCCGGGAATCGGATACAGCGACTGCGCGCGGTCGCGCGCGTAGATCGGATCCTGCTTGGTATAGCTGGCGCCGAGGAACAGGCTGGTGCGCTCGGTGCTGTGGCCCCAGGCCAGGTCCACGCCCTTGCTGGCGCCGTCGCCCTTGTCGTACTCGCCGTAATTCAGGGTGACCTGCCCGCCTTCGAAATTGCGCCGGGTGATGATGTTGACCACGCCGGCGATGGCATCGGAGCCGTACAGCGAGGAGGCGCCGTCTTCCAGCACCTCGACGCGCTCGACGATGGCCAGCGGGATGGTGTTGAGATCGGTGGCCGCGCCCACGCCCGAGGCCGAGGACTCGTTGACCCAGCGCATGCCGTCGACCAGCACCAGCACGCGCTTGGCGCCGAGATGGCGCAGGTCGACCTGCGCCGAACCCGCGCCGACGCCGCTGCCGTCCGGCGGGAAGCCGAAATTGCCGGAGGAGTTGAACTTGGCGTTCAAGGCCGAGCCGGAGGCGGTGAGTTCCTGCAGCACATCGCCGATGGAGGTCAGGCCGGTACGTTCGATGTCGGCGCGGCTCAGGGTCTGCACCGGCACCTGGCCCTCGACTTCGGCACGGCGGATGCGGGTGCCGGTGACCTGCACGCTGTCCAGGGTGGTGGCCGTACCGGGAGCGGCCGGGGGCGTCTGTTGCTGGGCGCCGGCGATGGCGGGGACGCCGCCGAGCAGGACCAGGGATACCGCGAAGACCAAAGGATGGCGGTGCAGGAAATTCATCCGTCTCTCTCTCCAGAAAGGATGTGGGTCGGCCGCTGCGACCCCCTGCACCGCGACGGCATGGAATTCTTTGTAAACAAATCGTAAACGCCGTGCAAGCGTCCGGTAGGCAAAGCGCGGGCCATCGCGACGACTGGTCGATCTGGTAGACACCGCATGCGCAAGACATCGTCAAGCAGCGCGAGACCTAAGCCCCTCTCCCCTCGGGAGAGGGGTTGGGGTGAGGGTACGGAGCGCGAAGCGCCCGCAACGATCTTGCGATCAGAGGCTTCGCCCGTACCCTCTTCCGCCCCTACGGGGCACCTTCCCCCGAAAAGGGGGCCATGGTCCCGAGGGGAGAAGGGAGAAGCCATAGCCCCTCTCCCACCGGGAGAGGGGTTGGGGTGAGGGTACGGCGCGAAGCGACTCGCGGACTTCAGACGTACGAAGCTGCACCTGCACCTCATCCGCCCATGCCCGCCCCCGGATGCCGGCCCAGCGTGCGATCCCGATCTGCAAACGCTGCGGGGCAGCGCGTTGACACGACGTGTTGTGCCTCCACCCGTCGGCACATTGGCATCGCTGCATCCAGCACACTCGCCACCCAACCTGGACGACGCGGCCACCCATCGTCACCACCACGCCGGCCCAAGCGACGACAGCGCCACCATCGCCAGTTGAAACGGCGATTCATCCGCGTTCGGTATAGTCCCGCGCATGATCCTGCGCACGTCTCTCCTGCTGTTCGCCGCCGCGTTGTGCGGCCCTGTTCCCGCCCTCGCCCAGTCCCTGGATGCCCAGCGCCCGGCGATCCGCTCGGCGATCGACGATGCCGAGCAGGGCCGGTTCGATCCGGTCCGCGCGGCCGCGTTCAAGCAGCATCCGCTGTACGGCTGGCTGGAGTACGCCAACCTGCGCCGCAACATCGACAAGGTGTCCGATGCGCAGGCGCAGGACTTCCTCAAGCGCTACGCCGGGCAGCCGGTGGCCGAGAGCTTCCGTGCGCTGTGGCTGCCGGCGCTGGCGCGGCGCGAGGACTGGCCAGCGCTGCTGGCGAACTGGAAACCCACCGAGAACCTCGGCCTGCGCTGCGCCCAGCTCAATGCGCGCCAGGCCACCGGCCGCGCCGACGCGCAGTGGGTGGACGAAGCGCAGGCGCTGTGGCGCAACGCCGGCAAGTCGCTGCCCGACGCCTGCGATCCGGTATTCGCGGTGCTGCAGGCGCGCGGCGGCATGACCGATGCGCTGCGCTGGGCGCGCGTGGAGGCGGCGGCGGACGCACAGCAGCCGGCGGTGATGCGCGCCGCCGCACGCGGCCTGCCCGCGGCCGACCTGGCCCTGGCCAACGACTACGCGGCGTTCCTGGACGCAGTGCACACCCGTGCGCTGAACTGGCCCAAGACCGAGCGCAGCCGCAAGGTCGCGGTGGACGGGCTGGCGAAGCTGGCCAAGACCGATCCGGACGCCGCCGAACGACAACTGCCGCAGTTCGCCCAGGCGCTGCAGTTCAGCGAGGCGCAGCGCGGCGCGGTGCTGTACCAGATCGCGCTGTGGACGGTGGCCTCGTACGGGCCGGATTCGGCGCGCCGGCTCAACGCGGTGCCCGAGTCCGCGTACGACGAACGCCTGCACGAGTGGCGCGCGCGCGAGGCGATGGCGCGCGGCGACTGGCCGGCGGCACTGGCCGCGATCCGCAAGATGCCGCCGGCGCAGCGCAACGATTCGCGCTGGCAGTACTTCGAGGCGCGGCTGGCGGAGAAGACCGGCAATGCCAGCGAGGCGCAGCGGCTGTACCGCGCGGCGGCCAGCTCCGCCACCTTCCACGGTTTCCTGGCCGCCGACCGGCTCAAGCAGCCGTACGCGCTGTGCCCGTGGGAACCGAACGACAGCGCGCAGGCGCAGGCGGCGGTGGCACGCGATCCGTCGCTGGTCCGCGCGCTGGAGCTGTTCAAGATCGACCGCGCCGGCTGGGCCGTGGCCGAGTGGAACGATGCGCTGAGCCGTTTCGACGACACCCAGCGACGCCTGGCGGTGGAAGTGGCCAGCAACAACGGCTGGTTCGACCGTGCGGTGTTCGGGCTCGGCAAGCGCCCGGAGGAGCAGCGCCTGTACACGCTGCGCTTCCCGTTGCACCACGCCGACACCATCCGCCGCGAAGCCGGCAAGAACGCGATCGACCCGGCCTGGGTCGCCGCCGAAATCCGCGCCGAGAGCGTGTTCAACCCCAACGCCCGCTCGCCGGCCAATGCGATGGGCCTGATGCAGGTGGTGCCGGCCACCGGCGCCAGCGTCGCCCGCAACCTCGGCCTGGCCGGCTACGGCGGCGCCGCCAGCCTGTACGACCCGGACACCAACATCGCCATCGGCACCGCCTACCTGCGCCAGTTGCTCAACACCTACGGCCTGCCCTACCTGACCATCGCCGCCTACAACGCCGGCCCCGGCCCGGCCGCACGCTGGCAGAGCCAGCGCCCGGGCCACGATGCCGACTTCTGGATCGAGACGGTCAGCTACAAGGAAACCCGCGAGTACGTGGCGCGCATCCTGGCCTTCAGCGTGATCTACGACTGGCGCCTCAACGGCGACGCCCTGCCGGTCACCGAACGCATGCTCGGCAAGCTGGACGCGCCGCGGAAGAAGTTCGTGTGCGCGGCCGCTGGTGCGGCCGCCGGGAATGGGGAATAGGGAATGGGGAATCGCAACGGCGCACCGCGCGCAACCGCGCCGAACATTGGGTCAACACGCCAGCGCGACATCAGGCGAAGGGAATCTGCTTTTACCATTCCCGATTCCCGATTCCCCATTCCCAGCCCCCCATGAACATCTACCTCGTCGGCGGCGCCGTCCGCGACGCCCTGCTCGGTCAACCGCCCGGCGACCGCGACTGGGTGGTGGTCGGCGCCAGCGCGCAGCAGATGCTGGAGCTGGGCTACAAGCAGGTCGGGCGCGATTTTCCGGTGTTCCTGCATCCGCGCAGCGGCGAGGAATACGCGTTGGCGCGCACCGAGCGCAAGGCCGGGCGCGGCTACCACGGCTTCGAGGTGCAGGCCGACCCGTCGGTGACGCTGGAAGAGGATCTGCAGCGGCGCGACTTCACCATCAACGCCATCGCCCGCGACGAGGCCGACGGGCGTCTGGTCGATCCGTATGGCGGCGCGCGCGATCTCGAGCAGCGCGTGCTGCGCCATGTCGGCCCGGCCTTCGCCGAGGATCCGCTGCGGGTGCTGCGCGCGGCGCGGTTCATGGCGCGGCTGGCGCCCCTGGGATTCGTCGTCGCGGCAGAGACCATGGACCTGATGCGCACGATGGCCGCCGGCGGCGAACTGGAAACGCTGGTGCCCGAACGCGTCTGGCAGGAACTGCGGCGCAGCCTGGCCTCGGCGCAGCCCTCGGCATTCCTGCGCACGCTGCGTGAGGCCGATGCGCTGCGCTGGGTGCTGCCGGAGCTGGACGCACTGTACGGGGTGCCGCAACGCGCCGAGTACCACCCCGAGATCGACACCGGGCGCCACCAGGAACTGGTCAGCGACATGGCCGCACGGCTGGCGCCGGGCGATGCGCTGATCGGCTTCGCCGCGCTGACCCACGACCTGGGCAAGGCGCTGACGCCGCCGGAGGAATGGCCGCGCCACCTGATGCACGAGCAACGCGGCCTGGCGCCGCTGCGCGCACTGTGCGAACGCCTCAAGGTGCCGCAGGAGCATCGGCAACTGGCCGAGATCGCCTGCCGCGAGCATCTGAACGTGCATCGCCTGGCCGAGTTGCGCGACCGCACCGTGCACGAACTGCTGCAGCGCTGCGACGGATTCCGCAAGCCCGAGCGCGTCGCGCAGTTGGCCACGGTGTGCGAGGCCGACAAGCGCGGCCGTCTCGGCAGCGAGGACGCCGATTACCCGCAGGGCCGCACGCTGCAGCATTTGCATGCGGCGGCGCTGGCGGTAAACGCGCGCGACCTGGCGGCGCAGGGCCTGAGCGGCCCGCAGATCGGCGAGGCGCTGGCCAAGGCACGGATCGCGGCGATCGCCGCGGCGCGGCCGTCGGCAACGCGGTCGGGAGAGCACGCGGGCTAATGTTCTGCTGCCACCATCAAGGTTCGTGCGCCCGCAGCTCGCGGAATCCCGAATCGATCGCGGCCGGGTCGGCGAACTCCACCCGCAGGCCCTTGGCGGCAAGCGCGAGTACCTCAGCGTCATCGACGGCGGTGCCGCTCAAGCGCGCGATCAGCGGACCCAGCACCGCGGTGGCGAACGCGCGGGACAACGCTGCACGACACGCCAGATCGGAGACATCCGCGGGGATGGCGCTGGCCGCCGCCAGGCGCTTCTCGAAATCTCGCGAGGGCTCGAAGAAGGTGGCGACCAACATGCCGACCCCAGGTTGCCCGACCGCCATCAGGCCATAGGGGGCGAACATGTACATGGCACGCCCATTTTCCTCGGGCAGGCCCATCTCGCTGGCCCAGAACAGATGCGCGATCACGAGCCGACCGCTCTGCCATGGCAACCGCACGAGGCTTCCTTCCCTGACGTAGGCGCCGTTCTTCCACGCCGCGAAACCGGCACGAAACGCCTTCAGGAGCACGCCGGCGACATGCGGGTTGAACCCGGCAGGTGCGGCCGGATGCCGGGAATTTTCGGCAAATCGCCGGTGCAGCAACATCATTCCCACCGACAGCTTCATCAACCACAGATGCGCTTCATCGTCCGCGACCGCGGACCAGTCCTCCGACAGGCGCTGTTCCAGCCGTCCGAACTGGGCGTTGGCCTGCGGATCGGCCGGCGCCTTGAAATCGCAGAGCCTGGCGAAGCTGCCGGCATCGCCGAGCAACACCCGGCCCGCAGCTTGATGGCGTTGCGCCAGCCAGCGCGGAATCACATGCTCGCCGGCGCCTGACACCGAGATCCCGGTGAAGAGGCAGGCCGCATCCATCGGCTCGTCGAGATAGCGGCTCGGTTCCATGCATCACCGCCTGCGTTGTCAGCGACCACCACTGTACAACGCGCACGGCAGCACGCGCGCGGTCCCGACCAGCCGACCGCGCGCGCAGCCGGAGCGCCGCCGGCTACTCCATCGCGCCCGCGATCCAGGTATGCCGGACCTGCAAGGCGTCGTCCAGCAGCACCAGGTCGGCCTGGTAGCCGGGGGCGATGTGGCCGTAGCGGTGGTCCAGGCCCACGCACTGTGCCGGGTACAGCGAGGCCATGCGCGCGGCTTCTTCCAGCGGCACGTCCAGCCACTGCACGCTGTTGCGCACCGCGCTGGCCATGTCCAGCGCCGAGCCGGCCAGGGCACCGGCGGCGTTGCGCACCACGCCGTCGATGGCGGTGATGGTTTCGCCGTACAGGTCGAACGCGGGGCTGTCGGCGCCGACCATCGGCATCGCATCGGTGACCAGGAACACGGTGCCGCGCGGCTTGGCCGCCAGCGCCACGCGCAGGCTGGCCGGATGCACGTGCACGCCGTCGACGATCACCCCGCACCAGGCATTGCGGTCTTCGAGCGCGGCGCCGACCACGCCGGGATCGCGTCCCTGCAACGGGGTCATGGCGTTGTACAGATGGGTGAAGCCGCAGATGCCGGCGTCCAGCCCGGCGCGGGTCTCTTCGTAGCTGGCGGCGGTGTGGCCGGCGAACACGCGCGCCCCGGCCGCGGCCAGGGTGCGGATGCTGGCCGCCGGCACGCGCTCCGGTGCCAGGGTGATCAGGGTGACGCCGTTGTCCAGCGAGGTGGCCATGGCCAGTTCGTCGGCGTCGGGCACGCGGAACTTGTCGGCGTTGTGGGTGCCCTTGCGCGCCGGCGCCAGGTACGGCCCTTCCAGATGGATGCCGAGCACGCCCGGCACGCCTTCGGCGATGGCCTGGCGCGTGGCGGCGATCGCCGCGCGCATCACCTCCACGTCGTCGCTGATCAGCGTCGGCAGGTAGCCGGTGGTGCCGTAGCGGCGATGGCCCTGGCCGATGCGGCGCAGCGCCTCGACGTCGGTGCGGTTGTTGAACAGCACGCCGCCGCCGCCGTTGACCTGCAGGTCGATGAAGCCCGGCAGCAGGCTGCCGCCGCTCAGGTCGTGCTGCACCGGCGCTGCCGCCACGCGCGGGTCGGCGTCGTCGAGCAGGGCGAGGATGCGCCCGCCCTCCAGCAGCACGCTGACGCCGTCGAGAAACCCGTCCTCGCCGAGCACGCGCGCATTGCGCAGCGCCACCGTGGTCATCAGACGGTCTCCGTCACTTTGTTCAGATGCGGCGGCAGGTCCGGGTTGTAGCCACGGCGCAGCGCCAGGGCGTTGATCGCGCGGTAGAAGCTCTGGATCGCCAGCAGCGGCGCGCAGGCCGGGTGCGGCGCGGCGACCAGCGGCAGGTCGCCGCCGGCGCTGGCCA
>NZ_AQOI01000132.1:0-12715 GCF_000364665.1 Xanthomonas sp. SHU 199 | reverse complement strand
CCGCGCGCACCGGGCCGCGGCGGGGTGTGGGGCGATCGGCTGTGGAGCGCGGCGCTGGCCCTGGCCGGTGCGGCCGCGGCCTGGTTCGCCTACGACTATGGCCGCCGCCACCTGGGCCTGCACGACCTGGCCGAGGCCTTCGGCGGCGGCCTGGCCACGCTGCTGCGGGTGGTGGTGCTGATCGCCCTGGCCAGCGTGGTGTGGGTGCCGATCGGGGTGTGGATCGGGCTGCGCCCGAAGGTGGCGCAGCGGGTGCAGCCGCTGGCGCAGTTCCTGGCCGCGTTCCCGGCCAACGTGCTGTTCCCGTTCGCGGTGCTGGCCATCGTCAGCACCGGCGCCGATCCCAACATCTGGCTGTCGCCGCTGATGATCCTCGGCACCCAGTGGTACATCCTGTTCAACGTGATCGCCGGCGCCAGCGCGTTTCCGACCGATCTGCGCGAGGCCGCCACCATCTACCACCTGCGCTCTTGGACCTGGTGGCGGCGGGTGATCCTGCCCGGCATCTTCCCGTACTACATCACCGGTGCGTTGACCGCATCGGGCGGTTCCTGGAACGCCAGCATCGTGGCCGAGCTGGCCAGCTGGGGCCACACCCAGGTGCAGGCCTACGGCCTCGGTGCCTACATCGCCCGCGCCACCGCCGCCGGCGACGGCCCGCGGGTGCTGCTCGGGGTGGCGGTGATGTCGCTGTTCGTGACCCTCTTCAACCGTGCGGTCTGGCGACGTCTGTACGTCTTCGCCGAACGCCGCCTGCGTTTCGACTGATTCCTGGAGACCGACCATGAGCTATTCCGCAAGCGTGCCCGAGCGCGCCCCGCTGGTCCGCGTGCAGGGTGTGCGCAAGACCTACGACAAGGGCGGGGCGACGCCGCTGGTGGTGCTGGAGGACGTCGACCTGACCTTGCACTCGGGGCAGATCGTCGGCCTGCTCGGCCGTTCTGGTTCGGGCAAGTCGACCCTGCTGCGCGCCATCGCCGGGCTGCTGCAGCCCAGCGCCGGCAGCATCGCCTTCCGCGATGCCGCGCCGGGCCAGGTCGCCGACGACATCGCCATGGTGTTCCAGAGCTTCGCCCTGTTCCCATGGCTGACCGTGCTGCAGAACGTGGAAGTGGGCCTGGAGGCGCGCGGCGTGGCCGCCGACGAGCGCCGCCGGCGCGCCCTGGCGGCGATCGACCTGATCGGCCTGGACGGCTACGAGGGCGCCTACCCGAAGGAACTGTCCGGCGGCATGCGCCAGCGCGTGGGCCTGGCGCGGGCGCTGGTGGTGCGGCCGAAGCTGCTGCTGATGGACGAGCCGTTCTCGGCGCTGGACGTGCTGACCGCCGAGACCCTGCGTACCGACCTGCTGGACCTGTGGTCGGAAGGGCGCATGCCGATCGAATCGATCCTGATGGTCACCCACAACATCGAAGAAGCGGTGCTGATGTGCGACCGCATCGTGATCTTCGGCGCCAATCCGGGGCGGGTGATCGGCGAGATCGAAGTGACCCTGCCGCAGCCGCGCAATCGCCTGGCGCCGGCGTTCCGCGCCCTGGTCGACGACATCTATGCGCGCATGACCGCCAGCCCGCAGCGGCCGCAGACCCGCGAGGGCGTGTTCCCGGGCAGCGGCATCGCCATGGTGTTGCCGCGCGTCTCGAGCAACCTGCTGGCCGGCCTGATCGAAGCGGTGGCGGCCGAGCCCTACCACGGCCGTGCCGACCTGCCGCCGCTGGCGGCAGGCCTGCAGCTGGAAGTGGACGAACTGTTCCCGATCGCCGAGACCCTGCAACTGCTGCGCTTCGCCGTGTTCGAACAGGGCGACCTGCAGCTGACCCCGGCCGGGCAGCGCTTCGCCGAGCTGGGCACCGACGCGCGCAAGCAACTGTTCGCCCAGCACCTGGCCACCTACGTGCCGCTGGCCGCGCACATCCGCCGCGTGCTCGACGAACGCCCGGCGCATCACGCGCCGGCGCGCCGCTTCCGCGACGAACTGGAAGACCACATGTCCGAGGCCTACGCGGCGGAGACGGTCCAGGCGGTCACCAGCTGGGCGCGCTACGCCGAGTACTTTGCCTACGACAAGCAGGCGGACCTGTTCTCGCTGGAGAATCCGAGCTGATCGCGTGGATTTCAGGCTGTGCGCAGTTTCGGCTTCAGCCGCGACCCGACGGCCACCATTGCAGGAACGGCGTCAGGCATGGCCTTGCTCGCCGCCCAATGCGCCTTGCAGCAACGATGTCGCGATCTGATCGGAGTCGTTGTGGGAGGGACTTCAGTCCCGACTGCATGCGCATCGAAGCGCTGGACGGCATCGCGCGTCGCGACTGAAGTTGCTCCCACAGTGACGCTTGCCCACGGCCGGGCGCTCGCGATTGGGAGAAGGGTTCAGGCGCGCGCCTGGATGCGACGCCGGTCGGTCGATGTGTCGTAGCTCGCCGCCGAATGCGCCTTTGCAGCAACGATGTCGCGATCTGATCGGGGGCGTTGTGGGAGGGACTTCAGTCCCGACTGCAGGCGCATCGAAGCGCCGGACGGCATCGCGCGTCGCGACTGAAGTCGCTCCCACAGTGACGCTTGCCCACGGCCGGTGGGAGAAGGGTTCAGGCGCGCGCCTGGATGCGACGTCGGTCGGTCGATGTGTCGTAGCTCGCCGCCGAATGCGCCTTGCAGCAACGATGTCGCGATCTGATCGGAGTCGTTGTGGGAGGGACTTCAGTCCCGACTGCATGCGGCCGGCCAGGCACGTGTCGCTCGCGTTTCGCGACCGAATGGCATCGCGCATCGCTGCTTGTTGCCGTGGTTCAGTGAAACCAGCCGTCGCCTCGCAAGAGCGACTTCAGCCGCGACAGGAGCATTTCCGGTACCGCCTTTAGCGGCTGAAGCCGCTCCTGCAGCCGCGAAGAATGCACGGGCTGCCCGGCCTCCTGCAGCAAGCGAAATCGAGAGATGGGGCCGGGTGAGTCTCTAGCGCGGCGCCCCGAACGCGCGGCCACATCAGGCACCGCGCGATGCCAACGCAACCGCCGCGATCGACTCAATCGCCGTCGTACAGCGGAAAGTGCACCAGCGGCGCCGGCGTGCCGGCAGCGGCGACCGCGCTGCCGTTGAGGCCCATGTCCCAGGCCAGGCCGGCCCAGACCGGGTCGGCGATGCGCGCGTCCTGCTGCGCCGGTGCGCGTGCGATCAGCAACTGCCGCAGTTCGGCCTGGGCCAGCGTTTCCAGCCGTCGCAGGGCGTGGCCGGGCTGGCGCGGCGCGGTCACCGGCCGGATGCCGGGTGCGGCCACCGGCTCGGACGCGGGCACGTGCGCGCCGCTGCTGTCATCGCAGGACATGGCCGCAACTCGGGACAGGGACTGGAGATGCATCGACATCGACGGGGCCGGACGGGAAGGGCAGAGACGACAAGCCCCGGCAGGGGCCGGGGACTCGTCGGTTCATGGCGCGGAGCGCGACAAGGCGGACTTAGAACAACTCGACCGTGCCGGCACCCATGCTCTGCTGCGCCACCGGCTTGTGCGGCGGACGCTCCCACTCGGTGCGCATGTCGCGCAGGCGGTTGCCGACCCGCTGCAGGGCGTCGAGCAGTTCGTGGTCGAACACGCCGCCATTGCGGTGCAGCAGTTCCTGCAGCGCCACGGCCTCGCGGTTGATCGCGGTCAGGCGGTCCAGGTGGGTGTGCACGCCGCCCAGGGCCTGGGTGGCGATGTCCTCGAACTGCAGGGCGCGCACCGCTTCGGCGACGCTGCTGTCGATGGCGCGGCCGCACTCGGAGATCTCGCGCATGCCGTCGCCCAGCGAGTGGTTGATCGCGGCCACGTTGTCCAGCATCGCCGCGGCCTCGGCCCGCGCCTCGCGGGAGCGGTCCATGTCGCGGGAGGCCATGTTCGAGACCGTCTCGCGGACCTTGGCGATGGCGTCCTTGGAGCTGTGCGCCAGCTTGCGGATCTGCTCGTTGAAGGTGGTCGAACGCTCGGACAGGTTGCGCACCTCGTCGGCCACCACCGCGAAGCCGCGGCCCGCCTCGCCGGCGCGCGCCGCTTCGATCGCCGCGTTCAGCGCCAGCAGGTTGGTCTGGTCGGCGATCGACTTGACGTCCTCCAGCAGGGCGAAGATGCCGTCCAGGTGCTGGGACATGTCGTCGATGTAGTGCACCGTGGTGCTGCTCTGGCCGCTGACCTGCTCCAGCGCCTCCACCAGCTGCTCCATGCGCTGGCTGGCATGCTGGGCGAAGCGGGCCACGTCCACCCCGGCGCCACCGTCTTCGCCGGCGCGGTCGACGATGCGGGCCAGCGCCACGCTCTGCTGCCGCGACTTGCGGTTCATCGCCTCGAAGCTGCCACCCAGGCCGCTGACCGCCTGGCGGATCAGTTCGCGGGCACGTTCGATCTCCGAGCGCGAGCCCTCGATCTCGTTGCCGACGAAGCTGCGCAGCTCGGTCAGCAGGTGGTCCTGCTCGCGCATGACCTTGGCCTGCTCCGGCGAGCGCCGGCTCTGGCTGTACGCGGTCCAGCCGGCGAAACCGAGCCAGCTCAGCGTCATGGTGGTGAGGATGGCCCAACGGACCGGGGCCGGCCAATCGAAGCCGGCGGCGATGGGGAACAGCAGCGTCAGGGCGAGCGGGGCGGCCAGACGGATCAGGAGGCGTGAGTACATGGAAGTTCTCGGCAGATTCACGATTGCTGTATCGGCCGCCCCCCCCCGGGTCTTTAGCAACGTGGTGCGCGGATCATCGAAACCTGCCGACATTCGTACGATCCGCGTCGCAGAACCACCGCGGGCGGCGCGCTGCCGGCCCGGCGCCGGCCCTCCGGGGACTCAGCGCAAGGCGCGGTCCACGGTCTCGCGCATGCGCCGCTTGGCCAGCAGGAAATCCCACAGGCTGCCGCCCATCTGCCGCCACAGCACCGCCGAACGCACCGCCGCCAGCAGCAGCGCGCGGATCTCCGCCACCACCCCGGCCTGACCCAGGTAATGCGGGTTGCCCTGCACCATCACCCGCGGGCGCAGGTGGCTGATGGTGTCGGCGTAGAGCTGGCCCAACGCCGCGATCACCTCGGGGTGGGTGCTGTCGGCATGGCGCTCCAGCAGCGGCGCGATCCGGGCCAGGCCGGCATCGACCTTGGCGTCGGTCTCGGCATCGCCGGCGAAGCGCCGTTCCAGCTGGATCACCGCCAGCGCCAGCCGCGGCAGCACCTCGTCCTGGCCCTGGTTGCGGAAGTAGTTGTGCAGCAGGCGCAGGCCCGGCGCCAGGTCGGCACGGCGGCCATAGACCGCTTCGGGGCTGGGCGCGTCGATGCGGAACACGCTGTCGAGCAGGGTGCGTACCAGCGACGCCTCGGACTGGCCGGTCTCGGCGATGCGCCGCACCTGCTGCAGGGCCTGGGCCATGCCCGCCAGCGCCAGCATGCGCGCGTCCATGGAATCGGTCATCGAATGGGGTCCTCGTGTACGGCGGGGGCCTGCTGCGCCAGGCGGCGCTCCAGCGGGGCATCGGTGGTGGCGATCACGGCGCCGCCCAGGCATTCCTCGCCTTGGTACAGCACCAGCGACTGCCCGGGGGTGACGGCGCGCTGCGGGCGCGCGAAGCGGACCGACAGGGTGCCGTCGTCGCCGACCTCGACCGTGCAGGGCTCGTCGGCCTGGCGGTAGCGGGTCTGCGCGGTGCACTCGAAGCGCCGTGCCGGCGGCGCACCGGCGATCCAGTGGGCGGCCTCGGACTGCAGCCCGTTGGCCATCAGGTAGGGGCTGTCGCGGTCCTGGTCGACGTACAGCACGTTGCGGGCGACGTCCTTGCCGACCACGTACCATGGCGCCGCGGCGCGGCCGCGCACCCCGCCGATGTTCAGGCCCTCGCGCTGGCCCAGGGTGAAGTAGAACACCCCCGGATGCTCGGCCACGACCTGCTCGTGCGGGTCGCGGATCTCGCCGCGCCGCGCCGGCAGGTAGCGGCCGAGGAATTCGCGGAAATCGCGTTCGCCGATGAAGCAGATGCCGGTGGAATCCTTCTTGGCGTGGGTCGGCAGGCTGGCTTCGCGGGCGATGCGGCGCACCTGTTCCTTGGGCAGTTCGCCGACCGGGAACAGGGTCGCGGCCAGTTGCGCCTGGCCCAGCTGGTGCAGGAAGTAGCTCTGGTCCTTGTTGCGGTCCAGCCCGCGCAGCAGCCGCCAGCGGCCGCCGAGGCTGTCCACCCGCGCATAGTGGCCGGTGGCGATGCGCTCGGCGCCGAGCTCGCGCGCCGCGTCCAGGAAATGCTTGAACTTGACCTCGCGGTTGCACAGCACGTCCGGGTTGGGCGTGCGCCCGGCGGCGTATTCGGCCAGGAAGTGCGCGAACACGCCTTGCCAGTACTCCTGCGAAAAGTCGCGGAAATGGAAGGGGATGCCCAGTCGCCCGCACACCGCCACCGCATCGCGGCGGTCGTCGTCGGCACGGCAGTCGCCGCTGCCGTCGTCGGCCCAGTTCTGCATGAACAGGCCGGACACCGCCGCGCCCTGCTGGACCAGCTGCCAGGCCGCCACCGACGAATCCACGCCGCCGGAGACCCCGACCATGACCGCTGCACCGCTCATGCCACCTGCCGCAGCAGATCCAGCGGGTAGCGGCGCCCGGCCAGGTAGTCGGCCACCACCTGCCACACCAGTGGGCTGCGCCAGCGCGGCGCTTCGGCCTCCAGTTCGGCCGGGGTCATCCACAGCGCGCGCACGATGCCGGTGTCCAGCGGCCGCTGCGCATCGTGCGCGACCGGATCGGCGGCGAAGGCGAAGCGCAGGTAGTGGCGGCCGGTGTCGGCCTTCCACTGGTAGGCGCCGATGAACGCAGTCGGCTGCACCTGCCAGCCGGTTTCCTCCAGCGTCTCGCGCACCGCGGCCTCGATCAGGCTCTCGTCCGGCTCCAGGTGGCCGGCCGGCTGGTTCAACACCAGCGCACCGGCGATGGCTTCCTCGACCTGCAGCAGGCGCCCGTCGCGCACCACCACCGTGGCCACGGTCACGTCCGGCTGCCAGGGTTCCGCGGCCGCCGTCATCAGAACAGGTCCTTGCCGCCGTTCAGTTCGGCGTCCATCGCGTCGGCGCCGCGCGCGGCCGCCTCCAGCGCCTCACGCAGCGCCGCATCGTCGGCATCGGCGGGGATCTTGACCACGAACACCGCGGTGCCGCCCTGGCGCACCCAGCCGCCGAGGATGTCCGACTGCGCGTCCTCCAGCAGCCGGTTGGCGACCTTGGCGGGCAGGCTGTCGCCCTGCGCCTGGTAGGCCGGCGACCACACCTCGCGGATGCGGTAGCTGCCGAAGGTCTCCACCGGCGAGCGCACATAGGTCAGCTGCTTGCGCTCCTGCCCGTGGTCGCGCAGGCCGAACAGCACCTGATAGTCGCCGTCCTCGTCCGCCTGTACGTCGTAGCCCAGCGCCTGCAGGCGCTTGCCCAGCGCCGCATCCGGCGTCTCGGCGGCGGCCGGCAGGGCGGCGGCGAGCAGCGCGGCGAGCAGCGGAAGCTTGGGGAACATCGTCGAATGCATGCGGAGCGCCATCGAAAGGAGGGGAATTGTGCGGGCAGGGCCGACGATCGTCCAATCCTGGCCGGCGGCCCCCGTATATAATGGGCGGATGCCCCGCAAGAATTCCCCCGAGCACGATCATGGCGTCATGGTGGAGACCGGCAAGCCGGAAGTCGCCCGCCCGCCCATGTATCAGGTGCTGCTGCTGAACGACGACTACACCCCGATGGACTTCGTGGTGACCGTGCTGCAGCAGTTCTTCTCCCTGGACCTGGAGCGCGCCACCCAGGTGATGCTGCACGTGCATACCCGCGGCCGCGGGGTGTGCGGGGTCTATACCCGCGAGGTGGCTGAATCCAAGGTGGCTCAGGTGAACGAGTTCTCGCGGATGAACCAGCATCCCCTGTTGTGCACGATGGAAAAAGCCTGATAGTGGGAGGCGTCGGTCACCGGTTTGCCCGGACTAACGCGGTGTGAACACACTGATCCGATAGGGTTGTGGAAATTCGCAACTCAAGCCACATATTGTCGGCAACAGACGTCGGAGTACACCATGTTCAGCAAAGATCTCGAGCAGACCATCGGCCAGTGCTACAAGCGCGCCCGGGAAGCCCGTCATGAGTTCATGACGGTGGAGCACCTGCTGTTGGCATTGCTCGACAATCCCTCCGCCCAGGCCGTGCTCAAGGCCTGCGGCGCCGACGTCGACCGCCTGCGCGGCGACCTGGAACAGGCCATCGAAGCCTCGGTGGCGCGCCTGGCCGACGACGATGGCCGCGACACCCAGCCCACCCTGGGCTTCCAGCGGGTGCTGCAGCGGGCCGTCTACCACGTGCAGTCCTCGGGCAAGAAGGAAGTCAGCGGCGCCAACGTGCTGGTGGCGATCTTCGGCGAGAAGGACTCGCACGCGGTGTACTTCCTGAACCAGCAGGACATCACCCGCCTGGACATCGTCAACTACCTGTCCCATGGCATCGCCAAGATGGGTGAGGACGGCGAGCACGCCGCGCCGTCCGACGGCGAGCCCAAGGGCGAGGCGGGCGAGGGCGAGCCCAAGGGCGATGCCCTGGCCGAGTACGCCACCAATCTGAACGAGCAGGCCCGCAACGGCCGCATCGACCCGCTGGTGGGCCGCGCCGACGAGATCGAGCGCACCATCCAGGTGCTGTGCCGCCGCCGCAAGAACAACCCGCTGTACGTGGGCGAGGCCGGTGTCGGCAAGACCGCCATCGCCGAGGGCCTGGCCAAGCGCATCGTCGAGGGCACGGTGCCTGAGGTGCTGGCCGACGCGGTGATCTTCTCGCTCGACCTGGGCGCGCTGGTCGCCGGCACCAAGTACCGCGGCGACTTCGAGAAGCGCCTGAAGGGCGTGCTGACCTCGCTGAAGAAGGTGCCCAACGCGGTGCTGTTCATCGACGAGATCCACACCATCATCGGCGCCGGTTCCGCCTCCGGCGGCACCATGGACGCCTCCAACCTGATCAAGCCGGCGCTGTCTTCGGGCGAGTTGCGCTGCATCGGCTCGACCACGTTCCAGGAGTACCGCGGCATCTTCGAGAAGGACCGCGCCCTGGCGCGGCGCTTCCAGAAGATCGACATCGTCGAGCCGACCGTGGGCGAGACCTTCGAGATCCTGCAGGGCCTCAAGCCGAAGTACGAGGCGCACCACGGCGTGACCTACGCCGACGACGCGTTGCAGGCGGCGGTGGACCTGTCGGTCAAGCACATCGGCGACCGGCTGCTGCCGGACAAGGCGATCGACGTGATCGACGAGGCCGGCGCGCGCCAGCGGCTGCTGCCGGAAGGCCAGCGTAAGGAGCTGATCGACATCGAGGAGATCGAGACCATCGTCGCCAAGATGGCGCGGATCCCGGCCAAGCAGGTCAGCGCCACCGACAAGGACGTGCTGCAGCACCTGGAGCGCAACCTGAAGATGGTGATCTTCGGCCAGGATCCGGCGATCGAGACGCTGGCCTCGTCGATCAAGCTGGCGCGCTCGGGCCTGGCCAATCCGGAAAAGCCGATCGGCAACTTCCTGTTCGCCGGCCCCACCGGCGTGGGCAAGACCGAGGTCACCAAGCAGCTGGCGCTGCAACTGGGCATCGAGCTGGTGCGCTTCGACATGTCCGAGTACATGGAGCCGCATTCGATCAGCCGCCTGATCGGCGCGCCCCCGGGCTACGTCGGCTTCGACCAAGGCGGCCTGTTGACCGAGAAGATCGTCAAGACCCCGCACTGCGTGCTGCTGCTGGACGAGGTGGAGAAGGCGCACCCGGACATCTTCAACATCCTGTTGCAGGTCATGGACCGCGGCGTGCTCACCGACACCAACGGGCGCGAGGCGAACTTCAAGAACGTGATCCTTGTGATGACCACCAATGCCGGTGCCACCCAGGCCTCGCGGCGCTCGATCGGCTTCACCCAGCAGGACCACTCCACCGATGCGATGGAGATCATCCGCCGCAGCTTCACCCCGGAGTTCCGCAACCGCCTGGACGCGGTGGTGCAGTTCCAGCCGCTGGCCTTCAGCCACATCCTGCGCGTGGTCGACAAGTTCGTGATCGAGCTGGAGATGCTGCTGCAGGAGAAGCACGTGTCGCTGTCGGCGACCCCGACCGCGCGCGACTGGCTGGCCCAGCACGGCTTCGACCCGCTGATGGGCGCGCGGCCGATGGCGCGGGTGATCCAGGACAAGGTCAAGCGCCCGCTGGCCGACGAACTGCTGTTCGGCAAGCTGGTCAACGGCGGCCGCGTCACCATCGACGTGCGCGACGGCGAGCTGGTGGTCGATAC
Organism: Xanthomonas sp. SHU 199; assembly: GCF_000364665.1. Taxonomy (NCBI): domain Bacteria; kingdom Pseudomonadati; phylum Pseudomonadota; class Gammaproteobacteria; order Lysobacterales; family Lysobacteraceae; genus Xanthomonas; species Xanthomonas sp. SHU 199. The sequence goes on along the minus strand of NZ_AQOI01000132.1, from coordinate 2,441 downwards.
CCAGGCCGAGCCGGAGCGCCTGCTGCCGGCGACGGTGGACTGAGGCCGGGCCGACAGGCACGACGAAAGGCGGCTGCAGAGGCTGCAGCCGCCTGGCGAGGTCACCGTCGTTCCATCGTTGCAGACGCGAAAGGCGGCCGTTGGCCGCCTTCTTCATGTCCGCCCGGGGCGGATTACTTCATGCGGTAGGTGATGCGACCCTTGGTCAGGTCGTACGGGGTCATTTCGACCTTCACCCGGTCGCCGGTCAGGATGCGGATGTAGTTCTTGCGCATGCGGCCGGAGATGTGGGCGATGATTTCGTGCCCGTTTTCCAGCTTGACCCGGAACGTGGTATTGGGCAACGTCTCGCTGACGGTGCCTTCGAATTCGATGGAGTCGTCTTTCGACATGTAATCCTGTGCGATTCGGAACGGCCAAAGGCCTGAAGAGCGAGGATTTTACTCGCCTGGGCCGCGCCATGCAAAGTTTGCGTTAATCCCGCTCAGCCCTGGGCCAGTTCCGCGGCCGCCAGGGTGCCGAAGCGCAGCGTCCACGGCGCGGTCTCGGCAGTCGCGGCCACCAGCGGCGCGATGGTGTCCAGGAACCGCGCACGCGGCCAGCGCTCGGCACCCAGGCTGAGCAGGTGGTCGTTCTCCACCTGCGCGTCGATCAGCGGCCAGCCCCAGCCGTGCAGGCGCCGCGCCAGTGCCGCCAGCGCGACCTTGGAGCCGCCGCTGCGCGCACTGAACATGCTCTCGCCGAAGAACATGCGCCCGCGCGCCACCCCATAGATGCCGCCGACCAGCTCGTCGCCGTCGAACACTTCCACCGAATGTGCGTGGCCGGCCTGGTGCAAGGCCAGATAGGCGTCGCGCATCGGCGCGGTGATCCAGGTGCCGTCCTGGCCGCGGCGGGGGAGTTGCGCGCAGGCATCGATGACCTGGGCGAAGGCGGTGTCGGCGCGCACGGTCCACGGACAGTGGCGCAGGCTGCGGCGGAAGCGCGAGGACAGGCGCACGCCATCGCTGCGGAACACGGTGCGCGGGTCCGGACTCCACCACAGGATCGGCTCGCCGTCGGAGTACCAAGGGAAGATGCCCTGGGCGTAGGCCGTGAGCAGGCGCGTCGGCGACAGGTCGCCGCCGACCGCGAGCAGGCCGTTCGGCTCGCGCAGGGCGCTGGACGGCGGCGGGAACGGGGCGGCGGGATCGGCCGCGAGCAGGACAGGGAGACGACGCATCGCCGGCAGCGTAGCCGATGCCTCAGGCGTCGTGGCGGAACGGCGAGTGGCGCTGCAGCGCCGCCGCGTGCTGGCGCACCTCGGCGCGCTCCTGCGCGCACCACTCGGCCAACGGCACGCGGAAGCCCGGGTCGGCGATCCAGTGGCGGCTGCGTACCAGCCGCGGCAGGAAGCCGCGGGCGATCTTGTGCTGGCCCTGCGCGCCCGGCTCGAAGCGGGTCAGGCCCTCGCGCAGGCAGTACTCGATGCCCTGGTAGTAGCAGGTCTCGAAGTGCAGGCCGGGCAGGGGCTCGCCGCCCCAGTACCGGCCGTACAGGGTGTCGCCGCCGCGCAGGCAGAACGCACCGGCCACCGGCGCGCCGTCATGCATGGCCAGGAAGATCAGCAGGTTGCGCGGCATCGTTCGCGCAAGATGCGAGAAGAAGTCCAGGGTCAGCGCCGGCGAATTGCCGTAGTCGTCGAAGGTGCGCAGATAGAAGCCGTACATCGCCTGCAGGTCGGCGGCGCTGGCCTCGTCGCCGTGCAGCACGCGGAAGCCGATGCCGGCGCGCTGCACCTTGGCCCGCTCCTGGCGGATGTTCTTGCGGTGCTTGTGGTCCATCGCGCCCAGGTAATCGTCGAACCCGGTCCAGCCGGCGTCGTTGTGCCACTGGTACTGCACGTCGTTGCGTTCCAGCCAGTCGGCGCCGAATGCGGCGTCCTCGTCGGCGCGGTGGAAATTGACGTGGGCCGAGGACAGACCGGTGCGCTCGGTCAGCGCCCGCATGGCCGCGAGCAGGTCCTGCTGCGCCGCCCGGTCGCGGGCGAGCAGCCGCGGCCCGGTCACCGGCGAGTACGGCACCGCGCACAGCCACTTTGGGAAGTAGTCCTGGCCGTAGCGCGCGTAGGCATGCGCCCAGGCATGGTCGAACACGAATTCGCCGTGCGAGTTGCTTTTGACGTAGCCGGGCGCCGCCGCGACCAGCGCCTCGCCGTCCCAGACGGTGAGATGCAACGGACTCCAGCCCCAGTCCGGGCGCAGGCAGCCGTGCTGCTCCAGGCCGGCCAGGAAGGCGTGGGCGACGAAGGGATTGCGACCGTCGTGCAGGGCGTCCCAGTCGGCGGCAGCGACCGTATCGAGCTGGTGCAGCCAGCGGATCCGGCTCATCGCCGGCGCTGCTCGCGGTGGAAGGCGGCGCAGCGGCCGCCGGCGTCACCGGCCGCGCGCGCGGGCGCACGG
>NZ_AQOI01000131.1:0-6906 GCF_000364665.1 Xanthomonas sp. SHU 199 | reverse complement strand
GCCGCTTCGGAAGGGAACCCGGTAAATCAAAAACAAGAGCCAAAGCTAAGCAACAACAACGGCAACCGCCAAGGCACAGCAACAGCAGAAGCGACGGCAACTGCCAAGGCGACAGCCACAGCAAACCGCGCCTTGATCATGTTGCCGTTCGGCGACCGCACGCCATACGTTGTAGCGTGCGCGTGCACCCAGGCTCAATGCCCGCAACGCCGCCGATGCCGGCGCCAGTTCCACAGGTGCGCACTGGCCAACGCCAGGCTGCCGCTCACCGTCATCGCGGTCTCGCTGGCCTCGTCGGGAATGCCGAAAGCGCCGGCCAGCAGACCGAGCAGGCCCAGTGCCGCCAGCGTCCACAGCGGCCAGGGCAGCGCGTCGCGCCGGTGCCCGCGCCATAGCGCCAGCCCCGCCAATGGCGCGGCGATCGCCAAGAACACCACGTGCACCCACTCGGCCTCGGCCCAGACGCCGAACAACGGCAGCGCCGCGGCCAGCAACGGCAACGCCAGGCAGTGCAGCAGACACAGCCCGGACAACAGCATCGCCGAGGCGTCGAAGAAGGATTGCGGCAGGGATTTCATGGACGTCCACTCCAGTGCTTCAAGTGTTATATTGTAACACTTTCAGCCCGCCACGCCTCCGCGCCGATGCCCGCCATGTCCACGTCCGCCGTTTCCGATTCCCGCCTTCCCGTCACCGTCCTGTCCGGCTTCCTGGGTGCCGGCAAGACCACCCTGCTCAACCGCGTGCTGCACAACCGCGATGGGCGCCGGGTGGCGGTGATCGTCAACGACATGAGCGAGGTCAACATCGACGCGGCGCTGATCCGCGACGGCGGCGCCGCGCTCAGTCGCACCGAAGAGACCCTGGTCGAGTTCAGCAACGGCTGCATCTGCTGCACCTTGCGCGACGACCTGCGCCAGGAGGTGCAGCGCCTGGCCGAGAGCGGGCGCTACGACTACCTGTTGATCGAATCCACCGGCATCTCCGAGCCGATGCCGGTGGCGGCGACCTTCGCTGTGCGCGATGCCGACGGCCGCGGCCTGGCCGATGTCGCGCGCCTGGACACCATGCTCACCGTGGTCGACGGGGTGAGCTTCCTGCGCGATTTCGGCTCGGCCGAGCGCCTGGCCGACCGTGGCCTGCAGGCCGGGGACGACGACGAGCGCGGGCTGGTCAACCTGCTGGTGGAGCAGATCGAGTTCGCCGACGTGATCGTGATCAGCAAGGCCGACCTGACCGATACGGTCACGCTCGACCGCACCCGCGCGGTGCTGCGCGCGCTCAACCGCGATGCGCGCATCGTCGAGGCCAGCCGTGGCGACGTGCCGCTGGAGCTGGTGCTGGATACCGGCCGCTTCGACTTCGTGCGCGCGCAGCTGGCGCCGGGCTGGATGCAGGCGCTGCGCGGCGAGCACGCGCCGGAGACCGAGCAGTTCGGCATCGAAAGCTTCGTCTATCGCGCGCGCCGGCCGTTCCATCCGCTGCGCTTCGCGCGGCTGGCGCAACGCGGCCTGCGCGACGTGATCCGCAGCAAGGGCTTCTTCTGGCTGGCCAGCCGCATGGACTGGGTCGGCGAACTGTCCATCGTCGGCGCGGCCACCCAGACCCAGGCGGCCGGCTTCTGGTACGCGGCACGCGAGCGCGTGGACCGCGGCCTGCTGGACACGCCGCTGGCGCTGCCGCCATCGCCGCTGCCGTACACCGAGCTCGGCTGGCAGCGCCAGCAGACTGCGTGCTGGAACGCGCCGCCGCCGCAGGCCGAGGAGGTCGGCGATGCGCGCGAGTACGCGGCGCTGCGGGCGATGTGGCATCCGCTGTGGGGCGATCGCCGCCAGGAACTGGCGGTGATCGGCGTCGGCCTGGACGAGGCGCGGGTGCGTGCCGAACTCGATGCCTGCCTGCTCGACGATGCCGAACTGCGGCAGGGGCCGGTGGTGTGGCAGGGCTTGGAAGATCCGTTTCCGGTGTGGAGGCGCTGAAGGGCCGGGAATGGGGAATCGGGGGTGGGGAATCGTAAGAGCGGGGTGCGGGTGCTGATGGTTAGCTGCCTGCGCCCATCGCGATCAGGACGATCGCCGGCACCGCCAGCAGCAGGCCGAGGCGGTTCCAGCGGTTGGTGCGTTCGCCGAACACGGCGATGCCGAGCAGGGTGCCCAGGCCGATCACGCCCAGGTTCATCGCCGCGAACACGCTGGCCGGGCTGCCCGGCAGGGCCTGGTGCGCGCGCACGTAGAACAGGATGTTGCCGAAGTTGATCGCGCCCAGCAGCAGGCCGGCGCCGAGGTTGCGCCAGGCCAACGGCGCGGTGCCGCGCAGGTGGCGCCACAGTTGCACGCCCAGCAGCAGCACGAAAGCCAGCGCGAAGGCGACCAGCAGCGAGGCGGCGAACGGCGTGCCCGCCTGGGCGATGCGCTTGAGCAGCACGTCGATCGCGGCGAAGCCGACCCACACCAGCAGCAGCCACGGCGTGGTGCGCGCGGTGCTGTGCGCGGCCGCCTGCGGTCGCTGCACGATGCCGACGATCGCCAGCAGGCCCAGCGCCAGGCCGGCGAGCTTGGCGCCATTGGCGCGTTCGCCGAACCAGAGGAAGGCCGCCGCCAGCGACAGCAGCAGCGACAGCCGCTGCGCCGCGTCGGTGCGCACGATGCCGGCGTTGGCCACCGCGCGGCCCAGCACCAGGAACAGGCTCGGCAGCAACACGCCCAGCGCCAGCAGCGACACCCACGGCGTGTGCGCATCGCCCAGCGCGGCCAGCGGCGGCTGCAGCAGGGCGGCGCACAGCAGCAGCGCCGCCAGATAGTTCCAGGTCACCGCCTGGGCCAGGTCGATGCGCCGCTGCGGCGCCAGCTTCAGCAGCGCCGAGACCAGCACGCTGCACACCAAACTCAACAGGACGAAGACCACACGCAGGATCCGGATCGGGAGGAAAAAGAACGCTGCGTGCACCGCTTCGGCATGTGGCCGCGACCCAGCCCCGGTATTATGACCGCATGACCTCTCCCGCTTTCCCCACCGCTTCCGGCGCACTGACGCTGCAAGGCCCCGCCGGCCCGATCGAGGCCGCGGTCGATCTGCCCGACGCCGACGTCGCCGCGCTGCCGGTCACCGCCATCGTCTGCCATCCGCTGTCCACCGAGGGCGGCAGCATGCACAACAAGGTGGTGACCATGGTCGCGCGCGCGCTGCGCGAGCTGGGCGTGCGCGTGGTGCGCTTCAACTTCCGCAGCGTCGGCGCCTCCGCCGGCAGCTTCGACCACGGCGACGGCGAGCAGCAGGACCTGGCCGCGGTGGCCGCCTGGGTGCGCGATCAGCGTCCGCACGACGCGCTGTGGCTCGCAGGTTTCAGCTTCGGCGCCTACGTCTCGCTGCGCGCCAGCGCCGCGTTGCAGCCGCAGGTGCTGATCTCGATCGCGCCGCCGGCCGGGCGCTGGGATTTTTCCGGCATGGCGCCGCCGCCGCAGTGGCTGGTGATCCAGGGCGAGGCCGACGAGATCGTCGATCCGCAGGCCGTGTACGACTGGCTGGAGACCCTGGAGGCACAGCCGGAACTGGTGCGCATGCCCGACACCAGCCATTTCTTCCATCGCAAGCTGATCGACCTGCGCGGCGCGTTGCAGCACGCGGTCAAGGCCTGGCTGCCGGCGGCACAGGCGTGAGCGCGGCGGCATTGCCGTCGCAGCGCTACGCCGAGGGCGTGGCGCGCGGCGACTGGCGCGACGATCCGGCCCAGCATGCGGCGCTGGCCGAACTGGACCGCATCCATACCGCGATCGTGGACGGCGACCAGGAGGGCTGGCTGGACCGGCTGTCGGCGTTCTGGAAGAAGCCCGAGCCGGTGCGCGGCCTGTATTTCTGGGGCGGGGTCGGCCGCGGCAAGACCTTCCTGGTCGATCTGTTCTACGACGGCCTGCCGATCGCGCGGAAGTACCGCACGCATTTCCATCGCTTCATGCGCGGCGTGCACGAGCGCCTGCGCGAACATGCCGGGCAGAGCGATCCGCTGGCGAAGATCGCGCAGGAGTGGCGCAGCCGGTTGCGCGTGCTGGTGCTGGACGAGTTCTTCGTCACCGACATCGGCGATGCGATGCTGCTGTCGCGCCTGCTCGAGCGCCTGTTCGCCGAGGGCGTGACCCTGGTCACCACCTCCAACACCGCGCCGCAGAACCTGTACCTCAACGGCCTGCAGCGCGAGAGCTTCCTGCCGGCGATCGGCCTGCTGCAGACCTATTGCGTGGAGCTGTACGCCGAAGGCACCGAGGACTACCGCATGCGCGCGCTGACCCGTTCGCCGGTGTACCGCGCGCCGCTGGCCGAGGACAGCGACGCCTGGCTGGGCGAGCGCTGGAGTGCGCTGACCGGCAATGCCGAGGCACGCCGCGGCAACATCGAACTGGAAGGGCGCAAGATCCCGGTGCGCGCGCGCGGCAAGAGCATCGTCTGGTTCGATTTCGTCGCCTTGTGCGAAGGCCCGCGCGGTCCCAGCGACTACATCGAGATCGCGCACGAGTTCACCACCGTGCTGCTCGGCGCCATCCCGCACTTCGACCGCATGAACGAGGATGCGGCGCGGCGCTTCGTCAACCTGATCGACGAGCTGTACGACCGCCACGTCAACCTGGTCTGCACCGCGCAGGATCCGCCGCCGCTGCTGTACACCGGCGAGCGCCTGGCCGGTGCGTTCGAGCGCACCGCCTCGCGCCTGATCGAAATGCAGAGCGCCGAGTACCTGGCGGCAGCGCACCGGGTCTGAGCGCAGACCGATGCCCGCGGTGCGGGTTCAGCGCACCGCGCCGGGCGCACACAGCCCGGCGACGAAGCGCGGCATCAGGCCCGCGCCGGCGATCTCTTCCAAATAGGCGGCCGCCGGGCAACCGGCGCCGCCTTCGCTGTGCGCGCAGCGGGCCGGCCCGGACGCGCCGTCCTGCGGCAACTGCCGGTCCATGGCCTGGCGCTGCGCTGCGGACAGCCCATCGCGAAACGTCTCCTCGGCATCGAGCAGATCGGCCGGGGTGAGCCGGTCGGTCGGCACGCCGGGGCACTGGCGATGGGTTTCCCGGGCCAGCGCGTCGGCGCCGGCACCGATCAGCACCGGGCCGTCGGGCAGGGTGTTGGGCACGGCCTTGGGCACGATGGGGGCAGCGCCGAGCGCGGCCAGCAGCAGGAACGATGCGCGCATGCGGAAGCTCCTCGAGTTGCGCGCAGCGTAGTCCTGCGTCGCTGTCAGCACGAGGGGAAGGGCGGCGCCCGCTTCAGCCAGGAGTCGGCAAGGCATAAATATCGCTTGCTATTGAATCGCGCGCTATGTAATGTAGTGCCCATGGACCGTACCTCTGCCCCCGACGCCACCGCCCTGCTGAAGCTGGATACCCAGCTGTGCTTCGCGCTGTATTCGGCCAACCTGGCCATGCACAAGCTCTACCGCGGGCTGCTGCGCGACCTCGGCCTGACCTACCCGCAGTACCTGGTGATGCTGGTGCTGTGGGAGCAGGACCAGCGCAGCGTCTCGGACATCGGCGAGAAGCTGTTCCTGGATTCGGCCACGCTGACCCCGTTGCTCAAGCGCCTGGAGGCGATCGGTCTGCTGACCCGCAGCCGCGCGGCCGAGGACGAGCGCCGCGTGCTGATCGCGCTGACCGCCGACGGCCAGGCCCTGCGCGCGCGCGCGCAGGCGGTGCCGGAAGGCGTGCTGTGCGCGGTCGCCTGCGACCTGCAGCAACTGACCCGGCTCAAGCACGACCTTGAAGAGGTCCGCGGCAAGTTGCAGGCCGCGGCCTGACCGATTCCCGTCCCGATCGCGCATTTCCCTCTACGCATTTCCCTCTACCCCATGGCGCCGCGGCGCCGCCCTCGAAGGAGAACCACCATGGCTTCACCGACCACCATCGCCTACACCGCCACTGCCACCGCCACCGGGGGCCGCGACGGCCGCGCCGCCACCCCGGACAAGGCGCTGGACGTCAAGCTGTCGACCCCGCGCGAACTCGGCGGCGCCGGCGGCGACGGCACCAACCCGGAGCAGCTGTTCGCGGCCGGCTACTCGGCCTGCTTCATCGGTGCGCTGAAGTTCGTCGCCGGGCAGGAGAAGGTGGCGCTGCCGGCCGAGACGAGCATCGAGGGTCATGTCGGCATCGGCCAGATCCCGGGCGGCTTCGGCATCGCCGTGGAACTGCGCATCGCCGCGCCGGGCCTGGAGCGTGCGACGCTGGAATCGCTGGTGGAGAAGGCGCACCAGGTGTGCCCGTACTCCAACGCCACCCGCGGCAACATCGACGTCAAGCTGGTCGTGCTCGACTGAGCCAGCGCGATGTCCGGGCCGGCGCCTGCGCCGGTTCAGGGCGACACACGACGGGCGGCCACTGGCCGCCCGTTCGTGTTGTGGGCGCCGCGCGTGTTGCCACGCACATTGAGACCACCCCGCGGGGGTGCAATAGTGTGAGCTTGATCAAATCGGGCGCGCCATGCTCAGTTCCGCCTACAACGCCGAGACCGTCGCCGCCTTCCTGCAGGGCGCACGCCGTCTGCTGGTGCTGACCGGTGCCGGCATGTCCGCCGAGAGCGGGGTACCGACCTTCCGTGGCCAGGACGACAGCCTGTGGTCGCGCTTCGATCCCGAGCAACTGGCCACCGAGGACGCCTGGCGTGCCGACCCCGCCCTGGTCTGGGGCTGGTACCGCTGGCGCATGGCGATCGTGGCGCAGGCCCAGCCGCACGCCGGGCACCTGGCGCTGGCGCGCCTGGCCGAGGTCCGCCACACCACCCTGGTGACCCAGAACGTGGACGACCTGCACCAGCGCGCCGGCAGCGAGGTCGCCGCGCACGTGCACGGCCGGCTGTCGGCGCTGCGCTGCAGCGACTGCGGCCAGCCCTGGCGCGGCTTGCTGCCGCCGATCGACGTGCACACGCCCA
>NZ_AQOI01000130.1:0-10506 GCF_000364665.1 Xanthomonas sp. SHU 199 | reverse complement strand
CGCACGCAGGCCCGGCAGCGCATCGCCGCTGGCGCTGCGGCGGAACTGCCGCGCCTGCGCCACCTTCTGCAGGAACGCGTCGCTCTGCTGGGTGCAACGGTCGCGGCGGGTCTTGGCATCGAGCGCCGCCAGCCACGGCACCGGCAGCGCAGTCGCCTGCAACGCGCGCGCCGGCGCGGTGATGCCGGCGCCGCAGATCTGGTCGTCGAGCACCTGCACCGGGCAGAAATCCTCGGTCAGCAGGCCCGCCAGCAGATGCTTGGGCGCCTGCGCAGCGACCGCATAGGCCAGCGCGGCGCCGTCGCCATCGCCCACCAGCAACGGCAGGTGGTAGGTCGGCACGTGGAAATAGGCCTGCACGTAGCGCGAGAAATTCTCCACGTCGCCGGCGGAGAAGCCGCAGGTGCCGTCGATCTTGGCCAGCACCGCCTGCAGGTGCGCACTGTCGATCACCGCCACCATGGCGCCGTCGTCGCGCAGCGCCTCGATCTGGCGCATGCGCTCGGCGTCGGCGTGCTTGCCGCCGGCGAACCACAGCACCACGCGCTGCGCGTTGCCCTTGGGCAACAGCACCGGCACCTGCTCGAAGCGGCCGTGGCTGAGCTTTTCCGGCGCCGCGGCCGGTGCGCCGGCATGCGGCGCGGCGGTGGCCGCAGCGCCCGGTGCTGCGCCGGCGACGCCGGCCGCGAGCAGTCCGCCCAATGCACATCCCCACATCCAACCGCCACGCTTCTGCATCATCCGGCAATCCTGAAAAGGCGTGTAAAGATAATCCCGAACGGCGACGGCGCGAAGCGCGGCGCGCTCCCTGGTTCATGCCAGGTACGCCGGACCTGCGCCAGCGCCTGCACCGGCAGGCCTGTCAGGCGTCCGCGTCGGCGCCGGGATGGCGCAGACGCCAGGCGGCCAGCGCCTGCCGGTAGCGCTCCAGTTCCTCGTGGTAGAGGTCGTAGACGCACAGCGGACAGCCGCTGTCGCAGCAGTCGCTGGGGCCCGGCGGCAGCGGCGCCTGCGGGCGGGGATCGGCATTGGCGGCAGGGTCGGACATGGGGCTCCGTGGCGGCGGCCGGGGCAGACCGGCGCGGCAGTGTAGAAGAAGGCGGCGCAGGCCGCGGTCCGCGTCCCCTCAGCCGATGGCGTGACGCAGGTTGGCGCGCGCAGCCGCGTCGTAGCGTGCATGGAAGCGCTCACTGAGGAAGATGCGCGGCTGCGCCAGCACGGTGCGCAGGAACGCGCGGCGCTTGCGTCGGTACAACCAGCCCGGCACCACGCCGCGGTACTCCTCGGCGATGGCGCGGTCGTAGGCGGCGAAGGCCTCCGGCGCGGCGCCGAGGATGGCCATGTCGCAATCCAGGAACAGCGCGGCGTCCGCATCCACCGAGTCGACGGTCAGTTGCCCGTGGCGCGCGGTCAGTTCGATCAGTGCCGCCACCCGCGCCGCCTCCACCCCTGCGTCCGGCAGCCATTGCGCGATCGCCGCCTCGGCAAGGCGCGCCGACTGCGCTTCGTTGTCGCCGCGGCCGGCGCGATAGACCGCATCGTGATAGAGCACGGCCAGGTAGACCTCGCGCGGCTGCCGCCAGCCGGTGTCGGCGGCGACCTCGGCGTAATGCGCCAGCACCGCCTCGACGTGGCCGAAATGGTGATACGCCCGCGGCGGTTCGGCGTAGGCCGCCCGCAGCTGCGCCCATTGCGCCTCGGGCAGGGTCAGCGGCACCGCGTTCATGCGTCGCGCTGCGCAGGGGCGTCGGCGCGCAACGTCCAACTGGCTTCGTGCAGGTAACGGCCCTGGCCCTGTACGCTGCGGATCAGGCTCAGCGACGTCGCCCGCCAATGCAGCGCCGGCACCTGCTGCGGCGCCAACGCCTGATCGACATAGGCCAGGGTCATGTGCGGCAGATACGCGCCGTCGGCGCGCGGCGCCACGCCGTGTCGGGCCAACTGCTGCTGCAGCGCCTGACGCAACGCCAGCAACGGCGCGGGCTCGGCATCACCGCGCAGTACCAGCGGCCGGCTGCGCGCGCGGCTGTCGAAGGTCACCGCCTGGTCGAATGCAAGTTGAAAGGGCGAGGCCGCAAGCGCCTGCCCGGCGGCGCAGGCCTGTTGCAGAAGCCGCGGCGGGATCCCGGCGTATTCGCCCAGATAGTGCAAGGTGACATGCAGCCGCTCCGGCGGCAGCGCACGCCCGTGCAGACCATGCGCCTGGCACAGTTGCTGGCCAAGGCTGTGCACCGCTTGCGTGGTTCGCGTGTCGGGTAGCAGCGCAAAGAACAGGCTTTCGCGTGCGGCAGGCGCATCGAAACCGAGCGAGAACTGGGCGCCGGCAGGCGCAGCATCGGGAGACATGGGCAAAAGCGGCAAACGCCGCAATCAGGTCGGGCAGCGGTCGAGCACGCATGGTAGCAAGCGCACCGTCCCGCTGCAGACCATCGGCACGCCGACCCGGACAATGCCGCGATACGGCGCGCCGGGCCGGCGGCGGGCGGCACTTACGCCGCGTTCTTCATCGCGTGCTTGCGGGTGCGCATCACGTCGTGGCAGGCGCGCACTTCCGGCAGCAGACGGGTGGCGGCATCGCGCGCGGCCACCGGGGTGTCGGCGTCGGCGATGGTCTCGTTGAAGGCCTTCAGCAGGCGGTCCTCGGACTCTTCCAGCTCGGCGACATAGCCGTACTTGGTGTCGCCCAGCGCGGCGCGGACCTTGCCGTACATCTGCTGCATGCTGCCGACCATGGTGCCGTGCTCTTCCGGCTTGCCGCCGACCGACTGCACCACCGCGCTCAGGCTGCTGACGATGTCCGACTTGACGCCGGCGATGCGCAGGAACAACGCGGACAGCTCGGCGTCGCCCACCTTCTGCGCGGCTTCTTCATAGAAGTCCTTGCCGTCGCGGGAAATGGCGATGAGGTCGTTGAGGCTGTGCGTGGTCTTGCTCTGGATGCTCATGGGAAACTCCTGTGGCGAGGCCAGCGATATCGCGCAACGGGCACACGGGGGTGAACCTGGATATCGCACGGCGCGGTCGAGAGGATTGCCGCGTTGCGTGGTGTTGGCGATGCTGGGCAGAACGGCATAAAGCGCACGTGAGCCATCGGCGCTCGCTCGTCACGCCGCATTGCCCGTGGTGAACACGCGTTCATGGGCCGCACTGCGCAGTCAGACATGTGGTGAAGTTTTCACCATCCTGTCTGCGTACATTGTGGCGCCTGGGTGGCAGCGACTTATCCACACGGTTGCCCCACGTTCGTCCACAGCGGTTGTGGATGACCGCCGCCGTCGATCGCGTCGACCGGAGACCGCTCGTCGGTACCGCCACGATGACCGTCCTGTCGCGCCAGCGAGGGCCTATAGTGCAGGCGAGCCCTCGCCACTGCAGGGCACCGCGAGGTGCGTCATGTTCGCCTGGACCGCGTTCGCCCTGCTCGCCGCTGCCACGGCCGCCCCGTCGCCGCCCACACCGTCGCTGCCTTCCTCGCACACGGCAGCGGCCGTCCAGAGAGAGGCGGCACCGCCGGTTCCGGCGACGACTACCGCGGCAACCGCCGTTCCTCCCCCTGAGCAGATCATGCAGCTGCCACCGGCGCTGCATACGCTGCTGCAGCAGCGCATCGACCGCGGCGCCGACGCCGAACACCGCCTGCAGCAACTGGTGGCGCTGGCCTTCGATGCCAACGGCCTGGACCTGCAGTACGACCCCAAGGCCACCCACAGCGTCGCCGAGAGCTACGCCACGCGCCACGTCAACTGCCTGTCCTTCACCCTGCTGTTCGTGGCGATGGCGCGCGACGTCGGGCTGCAGGCGCAGATCCAGGAAGTGCGTCGCGTGCTGAGCTGGTACGAAGACGGCAATGCGCTGTACAACGTCGGCCACGTCAACGCCGGCGTGCGCGTGGACAGCGGCCGCGGCAGCATCGACCTGGACCGCAGCGTGCTGATGGACCGGCGCGGGCCGCAGCCCATCTCCGATCGCCGCGCCCTCGCCCACTACTACAACAACCGCGGCGCCGAGCTGATGGTCGACGGCGATCTCGACGGCGCCCGCGCGCATCTGGCGATGGCCCTGCAGATGGACCCACGCTTCGCCGGGGCCTGGAACAACCAGGGCGTGCTGGCGATGCGCGATGGCGACAGCACCGCCGCCGCACGCGACTACGCCAAGGCGCTGGAGATCGATCCGGAACACCTGCCGGCGCTGTCCAACGCCGTGGGCCTGGCCCGACGCCTGGGCGACGGCACGCGGGAGGCCCCCCTGCAGCGGCAGATGGAACAGGTGCGCCAACGCGACCCATTCCAGCAATACCTGCTCGGCAACGAGGCGGAGCGACGCCAGGACTACCCCGCAGCGATTGCCTACTACCGGCATGCCCTGCACCTCTACGACGGCGCCCACCTGCTGTACTTCGCCCTGGCCCGAGCCTACCTGCACAGCGGCGACACCCGCCGCGCCACCGCGGCGCTGCGCGAGGCCATGGCCCACGCCGATCCAGCCACGCAACCGCGCTACCAGGGCAAGCTGGACGCGCTGCGCAGGCTGTCTTCCACCGCGCGGCCGCTGCGCTAGCGCCCCCTAGCCGGCCGCATGCGCGCAGGCCGCACGCCGTCCCGCCTGGCGCGCCCACAGGTAGATCAGCAGGCCGCCCACGGCCATCGCCGCGCCCACATAGCCGGTGGAGGTCCAGCCCAGGCCGGCGCCGATCGCGATCCCGCCCAGCCACGGCCCCAGCGCGTTGGCCAGGTTGAACGCGGCATGGTTGGAGGCCGCGGCCAGGGTCTGCGCATCGCTGGCCACGTCCATCAGGCGGGTCTGCAGCACCGGCGCAAGCGCACCCATGCTGCCGACCGCGACCACCGCCGGCAGCACCGCCCACGGCGAAGTGGCCGCCAGCGGGAACACCAGCAACACCGCCAGCGACCACAGCAACACCAGCGGCACCGCGCGGAACTGCATCCGGTCGAACAGCCAGCCGCCGGCCAGATTGCCGAGCAGGCCGCCCAGCCCGAATGCGCCCATCGCCATCGGGATCCAGTGTTCGGACACGCCGGTGACCTCCATCAGGGTCGGCGCCAGATAGCTGAAGACGCAGAACATGCCGGCGAAGCCGATCGCGCCGATGCCCAGCGCCAGCCACACCTGCGTGCGGTTGAAGGCGCGCAGTTCGCGCAACGGCGAGGGCCGCGCCTCCTGCGGATCGGCCGGCAGCAGTCGCCACACCAGCACCACCGTCAGCACCGCGATCGCCGCGACCAGGGCGTAGGCATAGCGCCATTCCGCCACCTGACCAAGCCAGGTCGCCAGCGGGTTGCCGACCAGCACCGCCAGGTTGAGGCCGAGCAACACCCGGCTGACTGCCGCACCACGCTGGTCGGGCGGACCGATCGACGCGGCCACCAGGGTCGCCACGCCGAAGTAGGCGCCATGCGGCAGGCCGGCGACGAAGCGCGCCAGCAGCATGCTGTGATAGTCCGGCGCCACCGCGCTGGCGAGATTGCCGAACGCATAGAAGCCCATCAGCGCCAGCAGCAGATCGCGGCGCGACCAGCGCGCGCCGAGGATCGCCAGCAGCGGCGCACCGACCACCACGCCCAGCGCATAGGCACTGATCAGATGCCCGACCTGCGGCGCATCGATGACCAGACCACGGCCGATGTACGGCATCAGCCCCATGGTGGAGAACTCGCTGGTGCCGATCGCGAAACCGCCCATCGCCAGCGCGAACAGGATCAGCACGTAGCCGCGCCGCGACAGCGGCACCGTGGCGGATGAGGTCATGCGCACGTCCCGAAGGAAAGGGCCGCTCATTATTGTGCATTGCAGCAAGTCCTGCAGCCCCGCCTGCGCAACGCCGCGTTGCGCGGTGCCGCCGGTGGCGCCCGGGGTGGCGATGCCCTCGCGAAGGTGCCGCCGCAGCAACGCACTGTCCCACCGCACCGCCGCGAAACCGCCGCGCGCGTCCCCATGTCCTGCACGCACGCCGCCTTGCAGCGCCCCGCTGTAGGGTCGGCCGCCCCACCCACCACCAAGAGACCCACCGATGACCGACACCGCTTCCCCGCTGTTCACGCCGCTGCGCCTGGGCGCGATCGCACTGGCCAACCGCATCGTGATGGCGCCCCTGACCCGCAACCGTGCCGAAGGCGAAGGCCGCATCCCCACGCCGCTGGCCGCCGAGTACTACGGGCAGCGCGCCAGCGCCGGCCTGCTCATCGCCGAGGCGACTCAGATCAGCCCGATGGGCCAGGGTTACAAGGACACCCCGGGGATCTACAGCGACGCACAGGTCGCGGCCTGGAAGACGGTCACCGACGAGGTGCATCGCCGTGGCGGCAAGATCGTGCTGCAGCTGTGGCACGTCGGTCGCATCTCGCACGTCAGCCTGCTGCCGGGCGGCGCCGCCCCGGTGGCACCCAGCGCGCTGCGCGCCGATGCCAAGACCTTCACCGCCGAGGGCTTCACCGACGTCTCCGCCCCGCGCGCGCTGCGCCTGGACGAGATCCCTGCGCTGATCGAGGACTTCCGCCGCGCCGCCCGCAACGCCATCGCCGCCGGCTTCGACGGCGTGGAAGTGCATGCCGCCAACGGCTACCTGATCGACCAGTTCCTGCGCGACGGCAGCAATCACCGCGACGACGCCTACGGCGGCAGCATCGAGAACCGCACTCGCCTGCTGTTCGAAGTGGTGGAGGCGGTGGCGCAGGAGATCGGCGCCGACCGTACCGGCGTGCGCCTGTCGCCGGTGACCCCGGCCAACGATGCGCGCGACAGCGATCCGCAGCCGCTGTTCGAGCGCGCGGTGGAACGCCTGGATCCGCTGGGCCTGGCCTTCGTGCACGTGATCGAAGGCGCCACCGGCGGCCCGCGCGACAACATCGCCTTCGACTATGCGGCGCTGCGCGCCAAGTTCCACGGTCCGTGGCTGGTCAACAACGGCTACGACAAGGCACTGGCCGAACAGACCGTGGCCTCCGGCCGCGCCGACGCAGTGGCGTTCGGCCGCCCGTTCATCGCCAACCCGGACCTGGTGGAACGACTGCGCCGCGACGCGCCCTTGAACCAGGTGGACGCCGACACGCTGTACGGCGGCGGTGCCAAGGGCTACACCGACTACCCGACGCTGGTTTGATCGCGTCCTGCGGCGGCACCGCATCGGTGCCGCCGCGGCGGGCGATGCAGTGGGGCTCGCCCGCTCAGGCCTTGCGCAGGAAGCAGGTCTTCAGCACCAGGCCCTTGATCTTGTCCGAGTTGCCTTCGATGTGTTCGGCATCGTCCTCGACCAGGCGGATGCCGCGGATCACCGTGCCCTGCTTCAGCGGGATCGACGAACCCTTGACCTTCAGGTCCTTGATCACCACCACCGTATCGCCGGCCTGCAGCACGTTGCCGTTGCTGTCGCGTACCACCGTCGCCGCGTCGTTGGCGGCGTCGGCCGCAACCGGCCACTCGTGGCCGCAGTCCGCACACACCCAGTTGGCGCCGTCGACATAGGTGTTTTCCAGGGTGCATTGCGGACAGGCGGGTGCGGCGGGCATGGGAATCCTTGATACGGCGACGACGGCGAGCCGCCTATTGTAGCCGCCCGCCCCGTGCCGCCGTGCGGCCGCGCCAGCCGCAGGAATCTCATGTCCGCTTCGTCCGGGTCCCGCCTCGCGATCTACGCCGCGCTCGCCGGCAATCTGGCCATCGCCATCGCCAAGTTCGTCGCCGCCGGGCTCTCCGGCAGTTCGGCGATGCTCAGCGAAGGCGTGCATTCGCTGGTGGACACGGTCAACGAGCTGTTGCTGCTGTACGGACTGCGCCGCGCCGCGCGCCCGGCCGATGCCACCCATCCGTTCGGCCACGGGCGCGAACTGTACTTCTGGAGCTTCATCGTCGCCCTGTTGGTGTTCGCGCTCGGCGCGGGGGTGTCGCTGTACGAGGGCATCGCCCATATCCGCGATCCGCAGCCGGCCAGCGACCACACCCTCAACTACATCGTGCTGGGGCTGTCGCTGTTGTTCGAGGGCGGCTCGTGGTGGGTCTCGCTGCGCGAGTTCCGCGCGCGCAAGGGCCGCCTGAGCTACGTACAGGCGTTCCGCGAGAGCAAGGACCCGAGCCTGTTCACCGTGCTGGTGGAAGACAGCGCGGCGTTGATCGGCCTGTTGATCGCGCTGGCCGGGCTGCTCGCCGCGCAATGGCTGGACATGCCGGCACTGGATGGCGTCGCCTCCATCGGCATCGCCGCGGTGCTGGCCTGTTCGGCGTTCGTGCTGGCACGCGAGACCAAGGGCCTGCTGATCGGCGAGCCGGCGGCGCGTCCGCTCGGCGACGCGCTGCGGCGCATCGCCGCGGCCGATCCGGACGTGCGCGCGGTCAACGGCGTACTCAGCGTGCAGATGGGGCCGGACCAGGTGGTGGCCGCGCTCAGCGCCGAATTCGAGGACCAGCGCAGCACCGCGCAGATCGAAGCGTGCATCGAGCGCATCGAGGCCGCCGCGCGCGCCGAGCATCCGGAACTGCAGGCGCTGTTCGTCAAGCCGCAGACCCCGGAGACCTGGCTGGCCCGGCGCACCGCGCTGCGCCAGCCGCCGCCGGCCTGAATGGCGGCGCCCCCCGACGCGACTTGCGGCCCTGCGCCGCTTTTCGTTAGGGTAGCCGGGTAGCACCCCCTCTCATCGCGCTGTGACTGTGCCGGCGTATCCCCCTTACTCACTGAACGAGGTTTCCCATGGAGATCGCCAACGGGCTTGTCGCCACCATCCACTACACCCTCACCGACGACGCCGGTGAAGTGATCGACCAGTCCTCGCCGGACAATCCGCTGAGCTACCTGCACGGCGCCGGCAACATCGTGCCGGGCCTGGAAAAGGCGCTGACCGGCAAGCGCACCGGCGAGTCGGTCACCGCCGACGTGATCCCGGCCGAGGGCTACGGCCCGCGCCACGAGCAACTGGTGCAGCAGGTGCCGCGCGGTTCGTTCCCGGATGCCGGGTCGCTGGCGCCGGGCATGCAGTTCCAGGCGCAGACCGACCAGGGCCCGCTGCTGGTCACGGTCACCGAGGTCGGCGAAGAACTGGTGACCATCGACGGCAACCACCCGCTGGCCGGGCAGGTGCTGCACTTCGCCGTGGAAGTGGCCGGCGTGCGCGAGGCCACCGAGCAGGAAAAGAACCAGGGCCACGCCGGCGCCGCGCTGTAAGCGACCCGGTTTCGCGTCCCCGACGAGGCCCGCCGATGCGGGCCTCGTGCGTTTGCGGCCGCGCTTGCGTCGCGCGACGGCTTGCCCCACAGTGCGCGGCCCCTCCCGCCCCCGGCACCGTCATGCGCCTCGGTATCGACTTCGGCACCAGCAATTCCGCCGCCGCCGCGGTGATCGACGGCCGCGTGGTGCCGATCGAGTTCGGCGCGCAGCAGCAGTTCCGCACCACGGTGTACTTCCCCGAGGTGATGCGCGACCCGGCCGAGTTCGACCTGACCCCGGCGCTGGAACGGCAGGTGGACGAGCTGATCGAGTCCGGCCGCCGCGACGCGCTCGCCGCCGGCCGCGAACGCAGCCCCGACGCGTTGCGCCGCGATGCGATCCGGGTGGTGCGCCGGCAATGGATGGAAACGCAGATGCGCGAGCCGCGCAGTTCCGCGGCGCTGCTGCAGAACGCGGTGTACGGCGACGACGCGCTGGACGCGTATTTCGTCGAAGGCGAAGGCAATCTGGTGCAGAGCCCCAAGTCCATGCTGGGCTACAACCTGCATCCGCGCGCGCGCCAGACCATCACCGGTATCGCCGCGCACATTCTCGAACACATCCGCCTGACCGCCTCGCAGCAACTGGGCGTGCAGGTGCGCCGCGCCCTGCTCGGCCGCCCGGTGCAGTTCCGCAGCTCGATCGGCGAGGCCGGCAACGCGCAGGCGCTGGAGATCCTGCACAGCGCCGCGATCACCGCCGGCTTCGACGACGTCGCCTTCCTGGAGGAACCGGCCGCCGCGGCGATGCACTACCACGCGGTCAGCCGCGAGCGCCACGCCGCGGTGGTGGTGGACATCGGCGGCGGCACCACCGACATCGCCCACGCCAGCGTCGGCGGCGACGCCGCGCCGCAGGTGCACCGCGCCTGGGGCATCCCGCGCGGCGGCACCGACATCGACCTGGCGCTGAGCCTGGCCGGGTTCATGCCGCAGTTCGGCCGCGGCCTCACCCGCGTGCCCTCGCACCACTACGTCGAGGCGGCGATGGTGCAGGACACCACCCGCCAGCGCGATTTCCGCCAGCATCGCTACGACGCCGTCCCCGCACCGTACGAGGCGCGCCTGCAGGCGCTGCAGGAGCCTGGCAACACCGCGCGCCTGTACCGTGCGGTGGAGCGCAGCAAGATCCGCCTCAGCGACGCCGAGCACCACGCCGAGACCCTGGACTACATCGAAGCAGGCTTGCAGGTGCAGGTGCAGGCCGAGGAACTGGTGCAGGCCGCACACAGCTATCTGGAGGCCCTGCAGGAGTTGCTGGCGCAGGTGCGCGAGGACATCGGCGGCGACCCG
>NZ_AQOI01000129.1:0-29700 GCF_000364665.1 Xanthomonas sp. SHU 199 | reverse complement strand
CCCCGCCTACCTGCAGCGCCTGGTCGCTGCGGCGTTCCCGCAAGCGCGTCTGGTCCACGGCGACCCCTCGTTCGGCGTGGTGCAGGGCCTGGCGCTGGCCGCCGCGCAGGACTGACGCAGCACAGGCAGCGCATGCGTCGGCGGCCCCTCCCCGACCGGCCGCTCGCGGCCGGCGCGCCGCCTGCGGCCCGCATTGTTCATGCAGCGGGCGCACGACTGGCGTAGCATGGCGGCACGCTTCAGCGTCACGTCGCTACGCGCGTCTCGTCCGGCCGTTCCTGTCGCCCGACTCGCTTCCTTCTCGCGCCAACCTCCGTCCTTTGCCGGCCGGATCCTTCGGAGCGCCATGTCCCCCGCCCTTGCCACGCTCCAGATCGAGCGGCTGGCGTCGCCGCTTCAGCCGCCTCCCCGACCGACAGGTCCGGATCGGGGCGGCGACGCATGAGCGAGAGCGCGCGGGACGCGACCGACGCCGACATCGCCTGCGACCGCTGCGACGCGATCTGCTGCCGCCTGACCGTCCTGGTGATGCCGGACGACCACGTCCCCGAGCATCTCACCGAGTACACCCGCGAGGGCCTGCACGTGATGGCGCGCGACGAGGACGGCTGGTGCGTGGCGGTGGATGGCGCGCGCATGTGTTGCTCCATCTACGCGCAGCGCCCGGCGGTCTGCCGCAAGTTCGCGATGGCCGGCCCGTACTGCCGCGAGATCCGCCGTACCCACCACGAGCAACTGACCCGTGGCATTCCCCTGACGATGTACTGACTGCAGGAGTTCCAGCATGGCACGACCGACCAGCACCACCGCTTCGCCCAGCGCCAGGAACACACGCGGCGCCAGCGCCGCGGACAAGGCGCAAAAGGGCCTCAGCCGCGAGCGCATCGAGGCCGACCTGGCCGCGTTCCACCAGGCCGGCGGCCGCGTCGAGGTGCTCGGCACCACCCGCGTGCTGAAGAAGGTCGACGTCGCCGACGCGGGCTAGCGCCCGCGCATCCCGCCGTCATCGCGCGCACCTGCGGCGGGACACGGCCGGACATGGACGCCGGTCCACGCCGCGCGAGGAAGCGGCGCCTGGCACGCGACGACGGCGCCTCCGGTTGGCGCCGACGACCACACGGCCAGGCCAACACGGCGCCCTCGGAGCGCCGGCGCCAGCGCGCAAGCACGGCACCGTCTTCACACCAGAAGCGCATACTGCGATCTCTTCCACGGTCTCGTTTCGGCATGCTCCTGCGCTCCCTGTCCGCCGAACTCGGCCAGCCCGCCTGCGGCAACTGTCGCGATGGCGAGCCGCTGGATTTCACCGTGCGCATGGCGTTCCAGCCGATCGTCGATGCCGCCACCCGCTCCATCTACGCCTACGAGGCGCTGGTGCGCGGCGAGGACGGCAGCGGCGCGGCGGCGGTGCTGGCGCGGGTGCGCCCGCAGCAGATGTACCGCTTCGACCAGACCTGCCGGGTGCAGGCCATCGCCACTGCCGCGCAGTTGGGCCTGCGCACGCGCCTGTCGATCAACTTCATTCCCAATGCGGTGTACGAACCGGCGACCTGCATCCGCCTGACCCTGAGGGCGGCCGAGCACTTCGGCGTGCCCACCGGCGACCTGATCTTCGAGTTGAGCGAGTCCGAACGCATCGCCGACCTGCCCAAGGTCGTGCGCATCCTGCGCGACTACGCGCAGCGCGGCTTCCTCACCGCGATCGACGACTTCGGCGCCGGCCACTCCGGCCTCAACCTGCTCGCCGATTTCCAGCCGCACCTGATCAAGCTGGACATGGCGCTGATCCGCGGCATCGACGGCAGCGCCGCGCGCCGCCACATCGTCGGCGGCATCGTCGCGATGGCCGCGCCACTGGGCTGCCGCATCCTCGCCGAGGGCGTGGAGACGCCTGCCGAGTACCGTGCACTGCGCGCGCTGGGCATCGACCTCTACCAGGGCTATCTGTTCGCCAAGCCGGCGCTGGAAGCCTTGCCGGACGTCACCGAGGCGCAGTGGGAGGCGCTGGAACGCGCCGGCTGAGCCGCCCACCGCCGCAGCGCACGCCAGCACGACTTGCCCGCAGCGGCCACGCTTGCGACCATCGCGCCTCCCCTGCGTGTTCCGAAGTGCAATGCCCTCGCTCCATACCCTACTGCCGCCGTGGACGCACCGCTGGCTCGACGTGATCGTGCCCGGCGCGCAGATCGTGCTGATCGTGCTCGGCGCCTGGCTGTTGCGGACCTTGCTGCGACGGTTGATCCGGCGCCTGGGCGAGCACTACGCACTGCCGCCGGAACTGGTGATGATGGCGCGCCGCGGCAGCGGCTTCGTGATCTACGCGGCGGCGCTGCTGCTGATCCTGGACCGCTTCGGCGTCTCCGGCACCGTGCTGTGGACCGCCTTCACCGGCTTCGCCGCGGTCGCGGCGGTGGCGTTCTTCGCCGCCTGGAGCGTGCTGTCCAACATCTTCTGCACGCTGTTGATCTTCACCACGCGCCCGTTCCGCCTGCACGACCACATCGAATTGCTGGAGAACGGCGAAAAGCCGGGACTGAAGGGCCAGGTGATCGACATCAACCTGATCTACACCACGCTGCGCGAGGAACGCGACGGCGACGGCGAGAGCGTGCTGCAGATCCCCAACAGCCTGTTCTTCCAGCGCAGCACGCGCCGCTGGCGCGGCCATCCGGTTCCATCCGGGCTGGGCTGAGCGCCGCACGCCACCGACGCCGACGCTGACGCTGACGCCACGCACATGACGCAGCCGCTATGGTCGATGCCAGCCGCCTTGCGCGGCGATCTCCCCTTTCCCGACCAGGTACTGCATGGAACCCGTCATTCATCCGTTCGCCGACCTCTTCGCCCAACTCGGCCTGCCCAACAGCGAAGGCAAGATTCGCCAGTTCATCGCCCAGCATGCGCCGCTGCCCGATGACATGCGCCTGGAAGAAGCCCCGTTCTGGACGCCCGCGCAGGCGCAACTGCTGCGCGAGGAGCGCCTGGAAGACGCCGACTGGGCGATCGTGGTCGATCAGCTCAACATCGCGCTGCACGCGCAGCCCAAGCCTTGACCCGACCGCGCCGGCGGAGCATCAACGCAGCTGGCTGTCCTTGCTGCCGCGGCGGTTGTAGCCGCTGTGCTCGTGCTGCGCGCGGTCCTGCGCGTCCTGGCAGGCCACGCACAGGCGCACACCCGGCACGGCCTTGCGCCGCGCCTCGGGAATCGGCGCATCGCAGTCCTCGCAGTGGCTCAGCCCCGGCCCCTGCGGAAGTTGGCTGCGCGCCCGCTTGATCGCATCCTCGACGGTCGCATCGATCTGGTCCTGCACCGCGCCGTCGCCTGCCCACCCAGTGGCCATGATCGTCTCCGCACTGTTGCCGTGCCTGGATGATGCGGCCGGCACCGGCGAATGCAATGCACGCCGGCTTCACCTCGCCGAGACGTTCATGCAGCGCCGCCCAGCGTCCCGCCTCACCAGATCAGGTCGTCCGGGACCTTGAACTGGCTGTAGTACGGATCGTCCTCGCCGCTGGCCGGCGTTGCCGCCAGCGCATCGAACACGATGGTCGCCGGATCGCGCGCGACGATCTTCTCCACGACGGCGCGCGGCACCGGCACATAGCCGGCATCCAGCCGCGCGATCGCCACGCTGCCGGCGATCAGCTGCGCGCGCAGCGCCGCATCCACGCGCAGTCGCTGGATCTTGCCGGCATCGGTGAAGTGGTAGTCGATCTCGCCGTCGGCCTTGAGCTTGTGGCTTTCGACCAGTTGCCGTGCCTGCACGCGCTGCTCCTGCGCACGCGCCTGCGCATTGCGCTCGGCGGACAGCGCACGATCGCGCTCCACCCGTTCCTGCCGTAACCGCTCGCTCTCCAGCTGCTCGGCACTGGGCGGCGGCGGGGTCTTGCCCTGGCGCGCCTTGGCCTGCTCGCGCGCGACCTGCGCCACCTGGCTCTTCTTCACCAGGCCGGCCTTGAGCAGTTGCTCCTGCAGGGGATTGCGCATCGGAAGCGTCCACGGACTCGAAATCGGGAGGCGCATGATACCCGCAGCGCCGGTGCCCGCCCGCGAAGGCCGCCCACGGCGGATGCCCCGCCGCGCGCGGCAGGCTAAGGTGGCGGGATGGACACCCTGCGCTACCTCGTCGGCTACCCACCCCAGGTCCTGGACCAGGTGCGCGAACTGATCGCGCGCCAGCGCCTGGGCGACTGGCTGCGCCGCCGCTACCCCGAGGCCAACACGGTGCGCACCGATCGCCAGTTGTACGACTACACGCAGGCGCTGAAGGACCGTTGCATGCGCAGCGCCGAGCCGCTGCACAAGGTGATCTACGACAACCGCCTGCAGGCGGTGAAGCATGCGCTGGGCACCCACACCACGGTGTCACGCGTGCAGGGCGGCAAGCTCAAGGCCAGCCGCGAGATCCGCATCGCCGGC
This sequence comes from Xanthomonas sp. SHU 199, assembly GCF_000364665.1. NCBI lineage: Bacteria > Pseudomonadati > Pseudomonadota > Gammaproteobacteria > Lysobacterales > Lysobacteraceae > Xanthomonas > Xanthomonas sp. SHU 199. The sequence goes on along the minus strand of NZ_AQOI01000129.1, from coordinate 25,280 downwards.
GTGTTCCGCGACGCGCCGGCGGCGTTCCTGCCGATGATCGTGGCCCACGAACTGGCGCACCTGAAGGAAAGCGCGCACAACAAGGCCTTCTACCAGCTGTGCGCACACATGACGCCGGACTACCACCAGTTGGAGTTCGACCTGCGTCTGTACCTGACCCAGTTGGAACTGGGCGAGCACTGAGACGCCGCCGCGTGCGGCCGCTGCCTGGCGCCCGTACACTGCGCCCCCCACCGATCACCACAGCCCCGATGTCCAGCACCGTCCGTCTCGACAAGCATCTCGCCGCCCTGCTGCCGTGTTCGCGCGGCGAGGCGCAGCAGTACATCGAGGGCGGCTGGGTCAGCGTGGACGGCGTGGTGGTCGAGGAACCGCAGACGCCGATCACAACCCAGCAGGTGACGCTGGCGCCCGACGCGCAACTCGGCCCGGCGCAGGCGGTCACGCTGCTGCTGCACAAGCCGGCCGGGATGCGCGCCGAGGATGCGATGGCATTGGCGACGCCCGGCAACCGCAGCGCGCTGGATGCCAGCGACATGCGTGTGCTCAAGCGCCATTTCCTGCGCCTGAGTCTGCCGCTGCCATTGGAGACCGAGGCCAGCGGATTGCTGGTGCTGAGCCAGGACCGCCGCGTGCTGCGGCGGCTGAGCGAGGACGCGGCCACGCTGGAGCAGGAGTTCGTGGTGGAGGTGAGCGGCACGTTGCAGCCCTACGGCCTGCATCGGCTCGCGCACGGCCTGCGTCATGGCCAGCGCACGCTGCCGCCGTGCAAGGTCAGTTGGCAGAGCGAACAGCGCCTGCGCTTCGCGATCAAGCACGTGCAGCCGGGCCAGTTGCGCGACATGTGCGCGCAGGTCGGGCTGGAAGTGACCGGCATGCGCCGCCTGCGCATCGGCCGCATTCCGCTGGGCAAGCTGGCACCGGGCGAGTGGCGTTATCTGCCGGAGGGTGAGCGGTTCTGAGGAGCGGCGGGCGCTGCGGCGATCATTGTTGTCAGCGGCCGTACCCTCACCCCAACCCCTCTCCCGGGGGGAGAGGGCTAGGAGCGCGCGCGGTGACTCAGGGCTTTGCCAGCGCGCGCTGGATCGCCTGCTCGGCCAGTGGCGCCATCACCGCATAGCCGGCGTTGTTGGGGTGCACGCCATCGATGGCCACGGTCTTGTCCATGCCGCCGTCGCGGTTGCTCAGCTTGCTGTAGTAGTCCAGGTACACCGCGTCGTGCTGCTGCGCGTGCTGCTGCGCGTACTGCTGCATCCACGCGTTGAGCGCACGCACCTTCTGCGCCGGCTGCAGGCCCGGCCGCCACGGATAGTCGGTCACCGGCAGCACCGAGGCCAGCACCACCTTGATGTGGTGGGCTTGGGCCAGTTCGGTCATCGAGCGCAAGTTGTCCTCGATCATCTCTAGGGTGGACAGCCCGGTATTGCCGGCCAGGTCGTTGGTGCCGGCCAGGATCACCACCACCGCCGGCTTCAGGTCGATCACGTCCTGGCGGAAGCGCACCAGCATCTGCGCGGTGGTCTGCCCGGAAATGCCACGATTGACGTAGGCGGACTTGCCGGGGAAGAACGTGGTGCCTTCGCGACGGCCCCAGGCGTCGGTGATGGAGTCGCCGTAGAACACCACGCGCGGCGCGTCCGCGGCCGGCGCCGGCAGCGCGGCATTGTCGGCGCGATAGCGCTGCAGTTGCGCCCAGTCCAGCAGGCGTTGCTGCATCGCCTTCACTTCATCGGGCTTGAGCGTGTCCGGCGCCCGCGTGTACAGCGCATCGACCTTGCCCTCCAGCGCCGCGGTGGACACGGGCGTTGCCGCCTGCACGGCGCCGGCGGCCGTGGCGCACAGCGCGATGGCGAGGGACAACAGCGAGGGGCATTTCATCGAGGCATTCCTTGTGCGGACAACGGTGATCGCACAGTGTAACCAACCGCTCGCACCGCCCATGCGGCGTCGCCGCAGCGCACTGCGGGCACGTCGGACTGCACCGCGATTCAGCCCGCGCTCACGCGGCGAATCCGGCACAAGGGATCGATGGCGCATATCGCCACGCGCCACGCGGACGCAATCTGCCGCGCCGTGTCGATGCGCGGCAACACGCGGCCGCGACGGCCATCGCAGCCTGCGACGACATGCGTCACGCGCGTGCCGGCACGATGACAACGCGATGCCGCCGCCATCGTTTTTCGCTATCGCAGCAACCTTTTGCAAAGGCCCTAACTTTTTCGTAAGTACATGACACGCAAGGATTTTCACTTCTAGGATGGCCGCGGACGTGACGGGGGGATCCTCACTCCCAAGCCCGAAGGACATCCATGAAAACGCGTGATGCACACCAGAACCACTCCCGCCTGCGGCTGGCGTTGATTCCCGGCTTGATGTTCAGCGCAATGGCGATGGCGCAGTCCGCAGGCACCGCAGCGGCGACGACCGACACCAGCGCCGCCAGCGCACAATGGCGCAGCACGTTCTCCGGCGGCACGCCGTTCGCCACGCACAGCCTCTGGGACAGCGCCGGCGGCGGCTTCCTCAACACCCGCTTCGCGCCCGGCGAATGGCAGATCACTCCGTTCAACGCGGCGCGCCTGAAGACCGCGTGGACCTTCACCACCCAGGGCGACGTCTCGGCCACGCCGACCGTGCAGGGCACGGCGCTGTACGTGCCGGACTGGGGCGGCCAGCTGTATCGCATCGACACCGACCTGGGCAAGGCGGTGTGGCAGGTGAAGCTGGCCGACTACACCGGCATCGCCGGTTCGCTGTCGCGCAACAGCCCGGCGATCGCGCGCGACAGCGTGCTGGTCGGCGACCAGGCCAGCGGCACGGTGCTGGCGATCGACAAGGCCACCGGCAAGCTGCTGTGGAAGACCCTGGTCGAATCCAACCCGCAGGCGCGCATCACCGCCTCGCCGGTGATCTACGGCGACCGCGTCTACGTCGGCGTGTCCTCCGGCGACTGGGGCGGCCTGAGCGCCGGCTACAAGTATTCCTTCCGCGGCAGCGTCGCTGCGCTGGACCTGAAGACCGGCAAGCTGCTGTGGAGCTTCCGCACCACGCCGGAGGGCTACACCGGTGCCTCGGTGTGGGGCACGCTGGCGATCGATCCGCTGCGCCAGCGCGTCTACGCCACCACCGGCAACAACTACTCGGTGCCGACCGAAGTGGCCAGCTGCGTCAAGAACGCCAACGGCGACAAGACCGCGCAACTGGCCTGCATGGCGCCGGACAACTACGTCGATTCGGTGCTGGCGCTGGACATGCGCAGCGGCAAGCCGGTGTGGACGCGCCGCCTGCAGGGCGCCGACGCCTGGTCGCTGTCGTGCCTGGTCGCGCCGACCAATGGGCTGTGCCAGGACCCGCAGGGGCCGGACTACGACTTCAGCGGCGGCGGGGCCAACCTGTTCACGGCAATCCGCAACGGCAAGCCGCAGGCGCTGGTCGGTGCCGGCCAGAAGAGCGGCGTGTACTGGGCCTTCGACGCCGACACCGGGCAGACCGTGTGGTCGACCCAGGTCGGCCCGGGCGGCACCGCCGGCGGCATCGAGTGGGGCTCGTCGGTGGATCCGTTCTCCGGTCGCGTGTACGTGGCCATCAACAACAACGAGCACACCGCGTACACGCTGGCGCCGGGCAACACCGAGACCTGGAACGCCGGCTCCTGGGCCGCGCTGGATGCGGCCAGCGGCAAGATCCTCTGGCAGGTCAAGGTGCCGGGCACCGATCCGGTGCAGACCGCGTTCGGCGCCGGCGGCCGCGGCCCGCTGGCATCGTCGCCGGGCCTGGTGTATGCCGGCTCGATGTCCGGCGCGATGACCGTGCTCGATGCCAAGACCGGCGCTACCCTGTGGAGCTTCGATGCCGGCGGCTCGGTGTCCAGCGCACCGGCGATCGTCGATGGTGCGGTGTACTGGGGTGCGGGCTACAGCCGCTTCAACTTCGGCACCGGCGTCAACAAACTGTACAAGTTCGTGCCGTCGAACCGGCGCCGCTGAGCGCAGCTCAGGACCGCCTCTTCGGTTGTAGTGCCTCTCCTGCGAATGCCTCTCCTGCGCAAGCGGGAGAGGCTGTTGCACGACGATCGAGCGCATCGCGAAGCGCAAGGCGTCAGGTGAGATCACGTGGCGCGCGTACGCTTCGACAGCGCGCGCTGCGACGAGAGCTGACACGAGGCAACGCCAGGCCCATGAAGATCCGGCGGGCTCCGCTTCCCGCGAAGCCCGCCGACGATCAGCTGCCCGCTCAGTTGAACGTGTAGTCCAGGGTCAGGAACATTTCCCGGCCGTTGTACTCGCTCGCGGTCTGCCCGGTGGTGACGAACTCGAAGCCGCCGGCGTAATACGGAATCGCACCGACCTTGTCGAAGATGTTCGACACGGTGAGCTTCGCATGCAGGTCCGGCGTGACCTGCAGGCCGACCGAGCCGTTCCAGGTGATCCAGGCCGGCGCGTGGCCCCGGTAGGTGGTGTCTTGCACGGTGACCTGGTTGCCGTCCTGGGTGACTTGGCAGACCCCGGTGGAGACCGTGTTGCCGCCATTGGACACGGTGACCATGCCGGGCTGGATGCCGTTGGGCAGCACGTCGCAGCCGGCGTAATTGGGGGCACGCATGCGGCCATTGCGCACGCCGGAGATCGACACGTTCCAGCGGCCCTTGGTCCAGTCGGCGATCCAGGTCATGCGGCTGGCCACGTTCTGATAGCGGGTGTTCTGCAGCGGATCCGACGCCAGCACGCGCTGCTTGTACGACAGGTTGTTGGTGTAGTTGATGCCGGCGCGGAAGTCGCCGTAGCCGTCGGTGTGGAACTTGTAGTCCAGCGTCGCATCGACGCCGGCCACGTACAGCGAAGCTTCGTTGATCGGGCCCGATTGCACGGACACGATCTGGCCGTTGGCGTCGCGCTTCACCATCTGGGTGACCATCCGGCAATACTCCGATCCGGCCACGTGCGCCGTGTACGGCGACAGGCCCGAGGTGCCGTTCGGCTTCAGGCCGGTCAGGCAGCCGGCTTCGTCGGCCAGCACGGTGTCCTGGCCCAGGTACTGGATGGCGTTGTCCACGCCCATGTTCCAGTAGTCGGCCGACACCGACAGCCCCTGCACGCCCGGCACCTGCCAGACGAAGCCGTAGGTCCAGGAGTGCCCGGTCTGCGGCAGCAGCAGGCGGCTGCCGTTGGTGTAGAGCGTGTAGTACTGCGACCCGGGGCGCTGCACGCTGTTGCACCAGGTGTTGTTGTTCTGCCCTGCCTTGATCGCGTTCACGCACTGCAGCGGGTCGGCGTAGAAGCCCACCGGCGAGGTCGAACCGGTCAGGTAGATGGCCTGCATGTCCGGCGCCTTGAAGTTGGTGCCGTAGCTGCCGCGCAGCAGCAGACCGTCGTACGGACGCCATTCCAGGCCCGAGCCCCAGGTGCGCGCGATGTCGGCACGGCTGGCGTCGTTGTACTTGTCCAGGCGGCCGGACAGCGTCCAGGTCACCGACTCCAGCACCGGCACGCGGAACTCCGTGCCCAGCGAGAAACGCTGACGGGTGCCGGCACCGGTGAGGTAGGCGCCGAACGGGTTCTGGAACGTGGACGGATCGGCCGCACGCGGGTCGGGCGACAGCTTGAAGCCGTTGTGTGCGGCTTCGAGCACCGCGGCCCAGCCCACCGACCGATCGGCCCAGGGCAGCTTGAACAGGTCGCCATTGACGCGCAGCTGCGCCTGGTCGAGCCAGGACGACGCGGTGTTCACGCCGGTCACCGCGAACTGGTCGTACTGCTGCGGGGTGATCGGGTTCCAGAACTGCTGCCAGTTGAATGCGTAGATCGGCAGGCCGTCGGCGGTGCTGCCCTGCTGCTGGCCGAGGAAGAAGTTGTTGGTGGCCTGCGCGTTGTAGCCGGTGAACGCCTCGCGGACGATGTACTTCTGGGTGTTGAGGTTGAGGTCCCAGTTGAAACGGCCGTCGAACACGGTGCCGCGCAGGCCGGCCTGCAGGTTCCAGTTGCGCTCGCGGTCGTAGGTGTTGGCGCTGACGCCGATCTCTTTCTGGGTCAGCTGGCGGATCACCTGGTTGACCGTCTGCCCGGTGGTCTGGTCGTAGAACGGGCCGGCGCTGAACACGTTGAGCTGCGTGTTGGAGATGCCCACGGTCTGGTACAGCGCGGCCGAGCCGTAGAACTGCAGACCGTTCTGGAAGTCGTACTCGCCCGCCAGATAGCCGCTGTTGCTGATGCTGCCCGGGGTCAGCACCCAGTTCTGGAACAGCGCCGGCTGCGCGCAGTAGAAGCCGTTGTCGGTGACGCCGGTGACCTGGGTGCCGTTGGTGGTCACCGAGTGCGATTGGGTCAGGCGCGAGTTGGTGAACTTGTCGCAGGTGCCGGCGGGCGGCGTGATGTAGCGGCCGTTGGCGTCGGTGGCCGACAGGGCGATCGCGCCGGCGGCATCGTACTGGTAGCCGAACATGCGCGAGGCCGGACCCCAGGCGCCGTAGCCCGCATCGGCCACGGAATCCTGGTAGGGCCGGTCCATGCCCCACAGCGCGCTGCGGTTGGAGTGCTCCAAATTGTAGGTCACGTGCCAGTTGTCGCCCGCGCGGCCACCGACGTAGTTGATGTCGCCGTATCGGCGGCCGCCACGCGTCGCGCCGCCCGCAGTGACCTGCAATTGGTTGCCCTGGTAGTCCTTCTTCAGGATCACGTTCACCACGCCGGCAACCGCGTCCGAGCCGTAGATCGACGACGCGCCGGAGGCCAGCACTTCGATGTGATCGATCATCCCGGTGGGGAGGTTGTTGAAGTTCTGGAAGTTGCTCTGCTTGTTGAGCGGCTGCGGGTAGTCGACCACCCGATGGCCGTCGATCATCAGCAGGCTGAACCCGGGGCCGAGTCCGCGCAGGTTCACCGAGCGCGCATTGACCGAACTGGAGCCCCACGAGGCCGGGTCGGACACCTGCTGGCCCACCTGCGGCAGCGAGTCGAGGAATTCCCACAGCGTGGTGTAGCCCTGCTTCTTGATCTCTTCGCCGGTGATGGTGACCACCGGCGCAGGGCCTTCGACCTCCACGCGCGGGATCAGCGATCCGGTGACCGTCACCGCCTTGAGTTCGACCGGCTTGTCGGCCTTGCCGGTGCCACCTGGCGGGGGCGCACTGTCGGGCGCGGATTGCGCCATCAGAGAAGGCGCCCACAGCGCGAGCGCAACGGAACTGGCGACGAGTCCACGCCGGAAAGCGGTTCTGTTCACTGGTCTCCCCCCACAGGAGCGATCGATGTTGGAGATGTGCCGAGCCCGCCCGATTCCCCTGGCCTTGCGCGGGCCATCCGCAAGGCGGTGCATAAAAGAACGAAAAGTTCATATATGCGACGCCAGCGTTATAGGCCGAATTTGAATCGATGCAAGCTGCGTCGCAGCACGCCAGATGCCGATTCAAGTGATTGAATCTACTGAAATTTGTCGGAAAGATTACAGAAAGGTGGCAACCGGTCAGCACCATGCTCGGCGGGAGCGTCCGCGCCTTGCTTCATGCGGTTCGGCGGGGCGGCCTGAGCCGCTGGTGCGCGTGTGCGGGGGGACTGGCCGACGTCCGTGTCGACGTGTCGATCAGGCCGCTCCAGATAGCGCTACCCATCCTGCCCTTCCCACTCGATCGGGCACGGATCCGCATTGCAGCGCCCATGCAACGATGTCGCTGCGGCATGGCAGCGCCGTGCGCTTCTTTCGCGCCATCACACGCAATGTGAGCAGCTGTCTACGAAACCGGCCCTCCGAGCGTGACGCCTGACACGCAATCGCTCTGGCGTCGTCCGTAGCCTCGGCAGGCACCCTGAACTCGGGTGCAATGGCATCCGGTCCCCTGCCGGATGGTCTCGTCCCTCTTCGCAGAAGGAAGATCGATGAATCGCAAGCATGCGTTGTACCTGGCGTTGCTCGCCGGCATTGCCGGCATGTCCCCCGCCGCCATGGCTGCCACTCCCCCAGCAGCCGAAATGGATTCCGCCCCGGTCGAAGCCCGCCCGGATGCCGCCGCGCTCGGTGGCGCGGAACTGCGCAGCCTTCCCCCGGGCAGCGCGCACGCCCCGCGCCTGATCGAACTGGCCGCGCCCGACAGCAGCAAGGCCGCGGCGATGAAGCAGGCACGCGGGCAACAGGTCAAGCACGGCCAGCCGCTGCAGATCGGCTTTTCCCGCGACGTCGCCAAGCCCGACATCAACCTGCGTCGCCTGCGCTGGCAGACTCTGCCCAACGGCGCCCAGGTCACCAGTTTCGAAATCGCCGCGACCAACGCGCAGGCGCTGCGCGCAGCGCTGCAGCTCAGCGGCAGCGGCGCCCAGCCCGGCGATCCGCGCAAGGCGACGCTGCGCTTTGCCGGCGACGACGGCCGCGTGTTCCAGCAGAGCGGCGCCGAATTCGCCGGCAGCCAGCCCGGCTGGTCGGCGGTGATCGCCGGCGCGCGCATGGTGGTGGAGATCGAGCTGCCGGCCGGCCAGTATCCGCAAGGCTTCGCGTTGAAGATCCCGCAGCTCTCGCACCTGGACATCAGCCCGGTGGCCAGCGAGACGATGATGCGGCCGATGATCGGCGAGAGCGATTCGTGCGAGCGCGACATCGTGTGCCGCGCCAACCCGACCTCCGGCTTCACCTCGGCGGCCAAGTCGGTGGCGCGCATGACCTTCACCAGCGGCGGCAGCACCTACCTGTGCACCGGCACCCTGCTCAACAACAGCAATTCGCCGAAGAAAGCGATGTTCTGGAGCGCGGCGCACTGCATCAGCACCCAGACCGTGGCCAATACGCTGCAGACCTACTGGTTCTACGACGCCACCACCTGCGGCGGCTCCACGGTCAATTCCAACTACACCACCCTCGGCGGCGGCGCCTACCTGCGCTATACCAACACCACGCGCGACACCACGCTGCTCGAACTCAAGAGCGCTCCGCCGAGCGGCGCGTTCTACGCGGGCTGGAGCAGTTCGGCGATCGGCTCGACCGGCACCGCGATCGAGGGCATCCACCACCCGGCCGGCGACGTCAAGAAGTACTCGCTGGGCAAGGTCACCGCGCTGTCCAGCTCCATCGACGGCAAGTCGCCGCTGTATCGCGTGCAGTGGAGCACCGGCGTCACCGAAGGCGGCTCGTCCGGCTCCGGTCTGTTCACCGTCAACAGCAGTGGCGCCTACCAGTTGCGCGGCGGCCTGTATGGCGGCACCTCGTACTGCAGCGCACCGAGCGATCCCGACTACTACTCGCGCTTCGCCGACGTGTATTCGTCGATCCAGCAGTATCTGAGCCCGTAAGCCAAGGTCCGGGAGGGCCGTACTCCCGCACCTGCGCCTAGGACAGGCCGTCCCGATGACGGCCTGTCCGTTTCGCACGCCGAAGCCGCGCAGCGGCTACACTCAGGGCATTCCCCTGACGGCAGACATGCATTGGCCAAGCCCAACTACTCCTTCGAAAAGCGGCAGCGCGAGCTGGCCAAGAAGAAACAGCAGGAAGAAAAAGAAGCGCGCAAGCGCGAAGCGCGTGCCGCAGCGGCCAAGCCCGCCTCCGACGACGACGCTGCAACGCACGAAGCGGATACCGCCAGCGACGCCTAGGCCTTCAATGGCACGGCAGGCGCCTGCCGACCACCACAGGGCCTCGCGCTGCGGACCTGTCGCGCGACGCACCTGCATCGACGCGACCCCGGCCTGGTGCCTAACTGACCTTCTTGGCCAGCATGGTGCCCAGCACGAACAGCACCAGGGCGATGGCGATGCCGGCCCAGAACAGGAACTTGGCGACGCCGATCGCCGCGCCCGCCACGCCGCTGAAGCCGAGCGCGCCGGCGATGAGTCCGATGATGGCGATGATGATGGCCCACTTGATCATGATGCGGTCTTCCCGAAAACGAGGACAGGCGCACGCCGTCATCGCGTGCGCTGGCGTCTGCAGATGGCCGACGCTGGTTCAGGAGACTAGACAGCGCGGCATGCGCATGCGGTGAAACGCAGATGCACGCGCCGTGCACGGCGCGGCGTCGCATCAGGCGGTGCCGGTCTGCGCAGGCGCCGACGCATCGGCCGGCAGGCTCGCCGGGAACCATTCCGCGCGGCGCAGCCAGCCGGCCAGGAACTCGGCGTCGGCCGGACGCTCCGCCACCAGGCGCTGGTAGTAGGCGATGCGCTGCTGCCGGTACTGCGCGTACACCTGTGCCGTGTCCGCACTGGCAAGCGCCGCCAGGGTCGCCGGCCCCATCTGGCCATCGACCGCCAAGCCGGTCGCGCCCAGTTGCTGCAGGACGCGCTGCAGCAGCGAGATCGCGACATCGCCGGCATTGACGTAGAAATCGAACACGAGCTCGGCCAACGTCTGCGAGGCGATCTGATCGGCGCCGATCCTGTCCCAGTAGTCGTGCTGGTAGATCGTCGCGGCCTGCTGCACAGTCAATGCGCGCAGGTTTTGCAGCGTCGGCGCTTGGCCCAGCAGCGCTTGCGCGCAGCGCTGGAAGGTGGCCAGGGTGATGCCGCGGTTGGTGGCGCCGCCCGGATCGTTCGGATCATCGACGAAGCCGCCCTCGAACCGCAGCAGCTGTGGGAGATACAGGTCGAACGATGCCATGGCGACGTCCTCGCGATCGATGGGCGGTCAGCGTGGCACCCGCGGCGGCACCATGCAGTGACCCTGGGGCACAAAGGGCGCGCCGCCAGGCCGCGCACGCACTCACGGCGTGGCCGCCGCCGGCGACGCCGCTGCCCCCTCCGGAAAGCCCAGCGCCTGCTCGGCCGCCCGCGCGGTCAGCGCCATGTCCGCCCAGGCCGGATGCGGCGTGGTGGGCGGGATCTGGCTGCGCATCAGCCGCTGCGGATCGGTCTGGTCGGCGAAGGTCCCGCTCCAGGCCTGCGGCGTCTGCCACAGAGCGTGCTGCAGCACGATCTGCATGTTGGCGATGGAGTGCCGCGCCAGCAGATGCGGAAACCAGGCACCGTTGACGTCGTAGGCAGTGCGGAACGCCTGCCCCACCGACGCATAGCCGAACGTGGACGGCGGCAGCGACGGCGCGTAGTCCCAGTAGTTGTAGCAGCGCGTGCTGTCGGCCGCGGCGATATGCGCGGCATAGGCCTGTTCCCAGCTCGCGTCGCCGACCATCGGGCTGCAGAAGTTGATGTTGCGGCTGGGCAGCCCCGGCCGGCTCAGCGCCAGGTCCAGCGAGAACAACTGGCTCAGCGCGCCGCCCAGGCTGTGCCCGGTGACGTAGACCTGGGTCGGCGCGAAGTGCTCCAGCAGCGCGAACAACTGCGCGCGCATCGAGGCGCGCATGGCGCCGCCCCTGCCGTTGTAGATGCCGTAGAACCCGGCCGACACCTGCGGCACCGGCGTGACGCTACCGGCGCTGGGCACGAAGGCGGTGGTGGAGAAGTCCAGGTCCTCGTAGATGTCCAGGTCCGAATCGGTGCCGCGGAACGCGAACAGATAGGTCCCGGCCGTGGCGGTGGACCGGAACAGCAGACCGAACAGCTCCTCGCTGCCCCCCAGCGGGTCGCCATCCCAGCCGGACCAGCGGGCGACCAGACGGTAGTCGGACGGCGCCGAAACCGGCTTGCCTTCGTAGGCCGCGTAGGCGGCGATGCTGGCGGCGGCCATCGCCAGGGTCAGTTGCGGCGGCAACAGCGGCTGCGTCGCGGGAATCGCACTCATCGGCAAACGTCCTGTCGGAAAGCGGCGCGTGCCGCGGGCAGCCGGCACACGCCTTCCCTGCGGAACCGTGATCCGTCCGCCACGCTGCATGCGTGGCGTGGTCGCTTAGTAGCACTGGGGATCGGCGCGATGCTTCGATACGCATCGCAGCACGCTGCGCATCGCCGCACTTGTCTACAGCGGCCCGCGCGCACCGGCTCTGCACGTGGCCTGCACCCTCCCGTCACGGCCTGCGCGCGCGCCCGCAGGCACAGTGCGGGCGGGCACTGTCGCCCGCTCGGAGATCCGCATGGCCAGCCCGCAGGAACTGGAAGAGAAATTCTGGAAGGCATTGAAGTCCGACCGCACCGTGATGCTGGGCCTGGACGGCGTCGAGGACGGCCACGCCCGGCCGATGACCGCGCAGTTCGAGGGCGATCGCGGCGGCCCGATCTGGTTCTTCACCTCCAAGGACAACGCGCTGGTGCAGAAACTGACGCAGAGCCAGCGGGTGATCGCGGCGTTCAGCGCCAAGAACCACGACCTGTTCGCCAGCATCAGCGGCACGCTCAGCGTCGACAACGACCAGGCGGTGATCGAGCGCCTGTGGAACGGCTTCATCGACGCCTGGTACGAACAGGGCAAGGACGATCCGAAGCTGGCGCTGCTGCGCCTGGACCCGGATCACGCGCAGATCTGGCTCAACGGTTCCAGCCTGATGGCCGGCATCAAGGTGCTGTTCGGCATCGACCCCAAGCGCGACTACCAGGACAAGGTCGCCGACGTGCCGCTGCGCTGAGGCAGACGCGCTCGCCACGCCGCCGTCGCGCCGGCTGCATGCGTGCAGCCGGGGCATCCCGCTCGGCCGGCCGCCTCCTGCCCGCCGGGCGCATGGCGTCGACCGCGCCGAAGCAACGGGTCATTCGGCCTTTAGCAGTCCACGAATCGCATCGCGCAGCACGACTTCGGTGGCTCCCAGGGCACGATCGACCTGGTCTTCAGCCGCCGCCTCCGCCAGCCGCAACCATGCCTGCGCCCCCGCCGCGTCGGCGTGCCGCACGGCCATCAATGCCCGGCAGCGCGGGCGCAACGCTGGAGCGATGGCGCCACCTTCATGGACGGCGATCGTCGCCAACGGCGCCAGCAAGCAGATCAGCCTCGGCGCCAGCGTGGACACGACAGGGATCCGCGCCTGCGTCGGCGCATGCTGTCTCGCGCTGTCGGCTGCGCCGACCTCCCGTCGCATCGCCCGGTAGCCGAGCATCGCTTCGGCAGCCGGCCGCTCTGCCGCACGTTTCGACCAATCACTGGCTGGACCACGCAACGGCGCCACCTAACGGCGATAGCGCACCGCCAGCTGCGCGGCCGCCGCGGCGCGATGCCGGCGCAGGGCCAGGCCGAGCGCACTCATGGTCGCCACATCGGCGTCGCCCGACTGCTCCTCCAGGGCGCGTTGCACGCGCGGCGACAGCCCCCAGTCCGCAGAGATAGCCTTGGCGCAGTGTGCCGACCAGGCCTCCAGCATCTCGGTCATCGCCGCCGGCGTTGGCGCAGCCTCGGCGTGGCGTGCGTGGACATCGCGCAGCACCTGCACCACCGAGACCGCGCCCAGCCCGCACAACAGCGCCAGCAGCTGCGCGGCATTCGCATCCTCGCGGTCGGGCCCCTGGGAGGCGGCGTGCGCCGACAGCAGGGTGTGTTCCCACAGCACCGCCGCACAGCGGCCGAAGACGCTGCCGTCGTCGACGATCACCGGTTGCAGCAGCGCCGCCAGCACGATCTGGCGCAGGCCCTCGGTACCGAGCAGGGCCACCGCCCGCTCCAGGTTCTCGATCGGCTCGGGATGGCGGCGGTAGACGACGCTGTTGGCGATGCGCAGCAGGTTGCCGGCCAGCGCCGGGTCCTGGCCCAGGATCGTGGCGATGGAATGGGCGCCGGCGGTCGGGTCGTTGATCGCGCGGGTGAGCTGCGGCAGCAGGTGCGGGCGTCGCGGCGTGTAGCGCGGATGCGCATCGATGCGCGCCAGCACCGCGGCGGCCTCGGCCATGACCGCCGGCGCAGGCGTGACCGACGTGCTCACCAGCCGGCCGGCGAATGCCATCTCGCACAGGCGCGCCAGAATCGCGGCGTCCGGCACCGGATCCAGATCGAGCAGGGCCGGGTCGGCGAAAGGGTCGAGGCCAGGGTCCACCGGGGCAACAGGCGCGGCGGGTGCAGACACTGCTGGTGCCGCGGATATGTCGGCATCCTCGGCATGGGCGCGCGCCTGCGGCGCCTCGGCCGCATCGCCAGGGCCACGCCGCAGCCACCACCACAGTCCGCCCCCCAGCACCAGCGCACCCGCACTGATGGCAATCCACATGATCGGCACGATCGTCGTCATCCGCAAAACATCGCCAGGTCCCCGCGCCCGGCCACCGGTGCGCGCCCACGCGGCACGCCATGTCATTCAAGCACGCCGCGCGGGTTTCTGCGCAACGCCGACGTGATGCGGTGGCCGACCGCCGTGAGGCGGTCATGGACAACGCGCGATCGCGCCACTCAGCTGCAAGCAAGCGGCGTGCCGACAGCGCCCTTCACCACTCCAGCAGCCTGTTGCGCCGCTCCTCGCTGCCGCCTGCGGACGGCACGTGGCGGGTATGGTCGGGGCGATGGGGCTTGAACGCCGACCTCTGGGGGGCGACGGCCGCCCCCTCGCTCAGTGCGGCGCCACTGCGGGCGCGGTGCGATGCCCGTAGCTGAGTACCCGCGTCAACTTCCAACCGTCCGGGTCCTGGCGCCACACCATCACGAACTTGGCGATGCCCTCGCAGCGGCCGCTGGCCAGCTCGCAGAAGCGGTGCTCGCCTTCCTCGATCGCCCCGAAGTCCTTGATCGGATAGACCCGCAACGTACCGGGCAGCAACTCGCGGCGGACCTTGCCGCAGATCCATTTGCGCGTGTTGTCGACGACGCTCGCGCGGTCCCAGGTGACGCCGCCGGTGTCGTGGTAGAACTCCACGTCCGGCACGAACGACGACTCGAACGCCGCCAGGTCGCAGCGGTTGTAGGCCTCGAACAGGCGCTGGTCCAGCGCCGCGACGGTGTCGAACAGCGGCCCCGCCGCCCCATCCCCGGCCGGTTCCGCCGCGCGGGTCGTCGCCGCGCACGCCATCAACACTGCCAACGCTCCCCAGGCTTTCATCGGCACCCTCTGCGTGAATCGATGGGACACTATGAGACCGCCCGGGCCGCGGCCGCAAGATTGCCGCATGCGCTGGCGCGGCGCCGCAGAAGCGCACGCGGCAGGCACCCTCGCCGACGCCGGCGCGCCGGCGTCGGCAGCCACGACCGTCGGTGCCTACATGTTGCGCCGATACTCGCCGCCCACCTCGTACAGCGCATGGCTGATCTGGCCCAGGCTGTGAGTCTTGACCGCCTCCATCAGCGCCGCGAACACGTTGCGGCGCTCGCGCGCGGTGCGCTGCAGCGCGCCCAGGCCGGCGCCGTCGGCGGCCAGCGCCAGCGCGTTGCGGCGCTGCTGCCAGTCGCGCACGTTGCCGATCTGCTGGTCCTTCTCCTGCTCGGTGGAGCGGATCAGCTCGATCTCGGTCGCGGTCTCGCCGGCATGCTCCTTGGGCAGGAAGGTGTTGACCCCGACCAGCGGCAGACTGCCGTCGTGCTTCTTGTGTTCGTAGTACAGGCTCTCTTCCTGGATCTTGCCGCGCTGGTACATGGTGTCCATCGCGCCGAGCACGCCACCGCGCTCGCTGATCGCCTCGAACTCCTTGTACACCGCTTCTTCCACCAGGTCGGTGAGCTGCTCGACGATGAAGCTGCCCTGCCAGGGGTTCTCGCAGAAGTTCAGCCCCAGCTCCTTGTTGATGATCATCTGGATCGCCACCGCGCGGCGAACGCTTTCCTCGGTCGGCGTGGTGATCGCCTCGTCGTAGGCGTTGGTGTGCAGGCTGTTGCAGTTGTCGAACAGCGCGTACAGCGCCTGCAGCGTGGTGCGGATGTCGTTGAACTGGATCTCCTGCGCGTGCAGCGAACGGCCCGAGGTCTGGATGTGGTACTTCATCATCTGGCTGCGCTCGTTGCCGCCGTAGCGTTCGCGCATCGCCCGCGCCCAGATCCGCCGCGCCACCCGGCCGATCACCGTGTACTCCGGGTCCATGCCGTTGCTGAAGAAGAAGCTCAGGTTCGGCGCGAAATCGTCGATGTGCATGCCGCGCGCCAGGTAGTACTCGACGATGGTGAAGCCGTTGCTGAGGGTGAAGGCGAGCTGGCTGATCGGGTTCGCCCCGGCCTCGGCGATGTGATAGCCGGAGATCGACACCGAGTAGAAGTTGCGCACCTTCTGCTCGACGAAATACTGCTGAATGTCGCCCATCATGCGCAGCGCGAACTCGGTGCTGAAGATGCAGGTGTTCTGCGCCTGGTCTTCCTTGAGGATGTCGGCCTGCACCGTACCGCGCACGCTGGACAGGGTCTGCGCCTTGATCTGCGCGTAGGTCTCCGCGTCCACCAACTGGTCGCCGCTGACCCCGAGCAGGGCCAGGCCGAGGCCGTCGTTGCCCGGCGGCAACGCGCCGTGATAACGCGGGCGTTCGCGGCCTTCGAACAATCGGGCCAGGGTCTGCTCGGCCTGGGCCCAGCGCTGCGCATCGGCCTTGAGATGTTTCTCCACCTGCTGGTCGATGGCGGTGTTCATGAACATCGCCAGGATCATCGGCGCCGGGCCGTTGATGGTCATCGACACGCTGGTGGTCGGCGCGCACAGGTCGAAGCCGGAGTACAGCTTCTTCATGTCGTCCAGGGTCGGAATGTTGACCCCGGAGTTGCCAATCTTGCCGTAGATGTCCGGGCGCGGCGCCGGGTCCTCGCCGTACAGGGTGACGCTGTCGAAGGCGGTGGACAGGCGTGCGGCCGGCTGGCCGACGCTCAGATAGTGGAAGCGCCGGTTGGTGCGCTCCGGCGTGCCCTCGCCGGCGAACATGCGGATCGGATCCTCGCCGGTGCGCCGGTACGGATACACGCCGCCGGTGTACGGATAGCTGCCGGGCAGGTTCTCCTTGCCGAGGAAGGTCAGCAGTTCGCCCCAGCTCTTGTAGCGCGGCGCGGCGATCTTCGGAATGGACTGGTGGCTCAGCGACTGCCGGTAGTTCTCCACCCGGATCGGCTTGCCGCGCACCGCGTATTCGGTGACCGGGTCGGTGATCGACTTCAGCCGCTGCGGCCACTCGCGCAGCAGTTTCAGCGATTCGCTGGACAGCGACTGCAATGCATCGTTGTAGCGCTGGCGCAGGAGCAGCAGGCTGGCGTCGACGGCGTCGACGGCGTCGGCGGACGCATCGGCGGATGCACGCGACGCCGGCAGCAAATCCTGCGCCGCATACAGTTCCAGTTGCGCCGGCAGTTGCGGGTCCTGCAGTTCGTGCAGCGCCTGCCAGAACGCCTGCGCGCGGTCGGCGGCCTCGGCCTGGCGCAGCACCCCGGCATTGAGTGCCCGGCCCTGCTCGGCGATCTCGGCCAGGTAGCGCACGCGTGCGCCGGGAATCAGCACGGTCGCGCGCGGCTCCTTCAGCGTGGTGTCGAGCTGCGGGCGGAAATCGCAGTGCGCCGGCGGGCCAGCGGCGGCATCGGCCTGCGCCGTCAGCTTGTCGCGCAGCAGGCGGCACAGATTGACGAACATCCAGCTCACGCCCGGGTCGTTGAACTGGCTGGCGATGGTCGGATACACCGGCACCGCCTCGTCCTCCAGCTGGAACGCCGCACGGTTGCGCCGCCACTGCTTGCGCACGTCGCGCAGCGCGTCCTCGGCGCCGCGCCGGTCGTACTTGTTCAGCACCACCAGTTCCGCGAAGTCGAGCATGTCGATCTTCTCCAGCTGGCTCGGCGCACCGTAGTCGCTGGTCATCACGTACACCGGGAAATCCACCAGATCGACGATCTCCGAATCGCTCTGGCCGATACCGGCGGTCTCCACGATCACCAGGTCGTAGCCGACCGCCTTCAACAACGCGATGCAGTCCTTCAGCACCCGGTTGGTGGCGGCGTGCTGGCGCCGCGTGGCCATCGAACGCATGTACACGCGCGGGCTGCGCAGCGCGTTCATGCGGATGCGGTCGCCGAGCAGCGCGCCGCCGGTGCGGCGCCGGCTGGGGTCGACCGAGACCACCGCGATGCGCATCTGCGGGAAGCTGGCCAGGAAGCGGTTGAGCAGTTCGTCGGTGACCGAGGACTTGCCGGCACCGCCGGTGCCGGTGAGGCCGAGCACGGGCGCGGTGCGCCCGCTGCGCGACTCCGCTGCGGACGCCGTGCCGGACTGCCACTGCTTGCGCAACAGTGCCAGTTCCGCCTCCGAGAACGCGCCGTCCTCGATCGCCGACAGCATCCGGCCGATCCCGATCTCGTCGTCGATGTCCGGCAGCGGGGAGCCGGCCGGCGTCGCGCCACGCGCCTCCGCCGCGGTCTCGCGCCCTTGCCCGGCACGCGCCACCACGTCCTCGATCATCTCCACCAGGCCCATCTTCATGCCGTCGTTGGGGTGGTAGATGCGCTCCACGCCATAGGCCTGCAGTTCGGCGATTTCCTCTGGGGTGATGGTGCCGCCACCGCCACCGAACACCCGCACATGGCCGGCGCCGCGCTCGCGCAGCATGTCGACCATGTACTTGAAGTACTCCACGTGCCCGCCCTGGTAGGACGACAGCGCGATCGCGTCGGCGTCCTCGTGCAGCGCCGCGCGCACCACGTCCTCGACGCTGCGGTTGTGGCCGAGATGGATCACCTCGGCGCCCTGCGCCTGGATCAGGCGGCGCATGATGTTGATCGCCGCATCGTGGCCGTCGAACAGGCTGGCGGCGGTGACGAAACGCAGGGGACTGGCGTCGGTCTGCAGCAACGGAACGCGGGACGCGGGAAGGCTCATCGTGCGGACATCGAAAAGAGAATGCCGCGATTCTAGGCGTGCAGCGCGACACGGGCAGGTTGCGCTGCAGCATGCGCACTTGGGCGGCAAACCGCGTACGCGACGTCGCACCTGGCTATCCGCTGCATGAATACGCCCTCGGAAACGCGTCAACAACCGTGCCGGTCGCGGCGTTTCCTCCCGCGTCGGCAGCCCGCCGATGCCTTCGGAGACATCGCATGTTCGCTCGTCCCTTGTTGCTGGCCACCCTGCTCGGCGGCACGCTCGCCGGCGCCATGGCCGCCGCGCCCGCGCAGGCGCGCGAAGTGGTGGAACTCTCGGTTCGCACCCCGCCACCGCCGCCTCGGGTGGAACGGGTGGTGGTGCGGCCCGGCTATGTCTGGATGCCCGGTTACTGGCAATGGAACGGACGCCACCACGTCTGGGTCGCCGGCCGCTACGTGGTGGAACGGCCGGGCTACGTCTACGTCGGCCCGCGCTGGGAGCACTACGGCCCCGCCTATCGCTTCCACGCCGGCTATTGGGCACGTCACTAATCCCAGCTCCCCGAACCAGGCCCGCGATCGCCGTGCCGGCGGCGATCGCGGGCCACACCGCCGCGGCATGCGGGGCCGCGGCGGTGTGGGCCCACCGCTGCCAACCACTGCTACCGACCGCTGCCGCCCCACGGCGCCGGCGCTCGTCCCGTGCCACTGCACCGGCTCGGCCACCGTCAGCACTCGACCGACCAGATCCGCCATCGCACCGCCAGCACCCGGGTGCCCAGCGCCATTGCCGCGGAAGCCCGCGTCCCGCCACCACGCAAGCCGCCCGGCGAACCGGCACGCCACCTGCCCGACTGGCGTCGCACAGAGCCGCGAGATTCCCGCGCGTGGCCGCGGCGCCGTCGCGCGGGCGGCTGGCAATTGCTTTAAAATGCCGCCATCGCGACGCTCAGGGCCTGTTCCGGAACCGTCGCGTTTTTGTTTTGCGCCACCCACCAGGCACGTTCCTGGACCATGGTGTCCGACACCTGCAACGCCAGCGGAGCCCCCATGCTTTTCGAAACGCTAGCCAACACCGGCCACGAACAGGTCGTCTTCTGCCACAACCGCGACGTGGGACTGCAGGCGATCATCGCCATCCACAACACCGTGCTCGGCCCCGCGCTGGGCGGCGTGCGCATGCGCCCCTACGCCAACACCGAGTCCGCCCTGCAGGACGCGCTGCGGCTCAGCCGCACCATGACCTACAAGAACGCGCTGGCCGGGCTCAACATCGGCGGCGGCAAGGCGGTGATCATCGGCGACCCGAAGAGCGACAAGTCCGAAGCGCTGTTCCGCGCCTTCGGCCGCTACGTCGATTCGCTGGGCGGCCGCTACATCACCGCCGAGGACGTCGGCACCGACGTCAACGACATGGAGCAGATCTACCTGGAGACCGAGTACGTCACCGGCGTGCACCAGGTGCACGGCGGCTCCGGCGACCCGGCCCCGTTCACCGCCTACGGCGCGCTGCAGGCGCTGATGGCGTCGCTGCAGCGCAAGTTCGGCCACGAGGAGATCGGCAAGACCAGCATCGCCGTGCAGGGCCTGGGCCACATCGGCATGGAGCTGGTGAAGTTGCTCAAGGAACGCGGCGCCAAGCTGTTCGTGACTGACCTGGACCCGGCGCTGGTCGCGCGCGCGGTGGCCGAATACGGCGCCGAAGCGGTGGACCCGGACGATATCTACGACGTCGCCGCCGACGTGCTGGCGCCGTGCGCCATGGAGAGCGCGCTCGACGAGGCCAAGCTGCCGCGGCTCAAGGTCAAGATCGTCTGCGGCACCGCCAACAACCAGTTGGCCAATGCCGCGGTCGGCGAGGAACTGCACCGCCGCGGCATCCTCTACGCGCCCGACTACGCGGTCAACGCCGGCGGCGTGATGAACGTGTCGCTGGAGATCGACGGCTACAACCGCGAGCGCGCGATGCGGCTGATCCGCAGCATGTACCACAACCTCGGCAAGATCTTCGACCTGTCCGAGCGCGAGAACATTCCGCCGCAACAGGCCGCCGACCGCATCGCCGAGGCGCGCATGCAGGCGATCGGCAAGCTCAAGCTGCCGCTGGGCCGAACCGCGCCGCGCTCGATGGGCCACCTGCGCGGCGAGTGATGCCACGCGCCGCCTGCGCCGCAGGCGGAAGGCCGCAGATCGCAGGGCCGGGACGCCCCGGCCCTCCTTGACGGATCGACCCCGAACCGGCGCAGCACGCGCCGGCTCGGGCGCCGGGACTCAGAAGCCCAGGCGATAGCGCAGCGACACCGCGCGGTCGTCGCCGCGCGGGCCGAAGCGCTGGTCGTAACCCAGCCCCAGCAACGCCCCATTCCAGCGCGTCTGCAGGCTGGCGCCGAACAGGCCGCCGGAGCGCGCCGGCTGCAGGTCCACCAGCGGCGCCCAGGCGTTCACGCCGACGAAGCTGGCCTGCCGGTCCAGGCCCTGTGCGGCCAGCGTCTGCTGCCACTCGGCATAGCCCTGCAGCGACCAGCCGCGTCCGCCGAAGCCGCCGCGCAGGCCGGCCAACGCCTGGCTGCGCGAGGAACTGGCGGCACCGGCCATCAGCCCGAAGCCATCGCCGCCCTGTTCGCGGAAGCCATCGCTGTCGATGCGGCTGTAGTCGGCGCCGGCATACGGGGTCAGCCACGCCGGGCCGCGCCCGAGCCGATAGCCGACCTCCACGCTGGAGGACAGGAAGCGACCGGCGTAACGGCTGGAGGCGTCGGCAACGGTGTCGCCGAGCAGCAGGCTGCGGTCGAGCTGGCGCTGGTACTGGCCGCTGCCCAGTTGCGCCAGCGCGTACGCATTGCCCGCCATCGCGCCGAGATAGGCCTGCCCCTGCACCTGGCGGTTGCGGCTGCGGTCCAGGCTGCCGGCGTCGCTGGCGCGGCTCTCGCCGAAGGCGAAGCCGGCCACCGCGTGTTCGCCCAGGCGCAGGTCCTGGCCCATCAGCCAGCCATCGAGCTGGAACTGGCTGCCGGCGAAGCTGCCCTGCCCGGTCTCGCCCAGGCGCTGGCTCCAGGCGCCGACCGCGCGCGGCTGGTCGACCAGCGTGTCGAAGCGGCTGGACAGCGCGCGCCGCTGCAGGTCCATGGTGTCGAAGGTCATCGCGGTGGCCGCGGCATGCGCCTCGCCGGACAGGCTGCGCAGCGTCGCCGACGCCGCCGCCACGCTCGGCGACTGCTGCACCGCGCCGGCCGCCTTGAGCAGGGCGCCGTCGACCGTGGCCGGAGCCTGGCTCAGCTGCGTGTTGAGCTGCGCGAACGCCGCATCCACGCGCGTCGCCGAGGCCAGCGTGGCGGCGGTGATGTTGCCGAAGCTGGCCGCGGCCGCGGTGACGCTCAGCGACTGCACGGTGATCGAGGCGCTGGTGGCGTCGTAGGACAGCGACGAGGTCAGGAACACGTTCGACGGCGTGGTCACCGAGGCGAAGGTGCCAGTGAGCCCGCCGTTGGCCTGCAGCACCGTGTACGCGGTGTTGTTGACCACGTAGTCGCGCTTGCCGAGCACGTACAGCGAACCGCCCTGCAGGGTGGCGCTGCCGCCGACCGAGAGCTTGTCGCCGACCAGCAGGGCCAGGCGGCCGTTGCTGCTCTGCACGTAGTTGCCGCTCAGGCTCAGCGTGGCCGCACCGACCTGGAAGGTGCCGGCATTGGCGACGCTGCCGCCGAGCGCGCCGGTGCCGACGAAGGTGGCGCCATTGCTGATCGCCACGTTCGAGCTGCCCAGGCTGGCCGCGCTGAGCGTGCCGCCCTGCACCTGGGTGTCGCCGCTGTAGGTGTTCTGGGTGCCGCTGAGGGTCAGCGTGCCGCTGCCCTGCTTGATCAGCCCGCCGCTGCCGGCGATGTTGTTGGCCCAGGTCGAATTGCCGGTGAATCCAACCGTCACGTCGCCCCAATCGAAGCGGCCCGGTCCCTGCACCGCCTTGCCGACGTTGAGCAGGCCGTAGCCGAAGGTCGCGTCCACGCCGGGCGTGCCCAGGTCGGTGGCGGTGCCGAGCAGGGTCTGCCGGACCAGATCGTTGGTGAAGTACGGGAAGGCCTGCCAGACCAGCGCCGCCGCGCCGGACACCAGCGGCGCCGCGAACGAGGTGCCGCTGCCGTAGTAGTAGTCGGGGTTGCTGGTGGCGGTGGTCGCCTTGGGATCGACGAACACCTCGGTGCCGGGCGCGACCAGGCAGTAGCGCATCGCCGCGCCGCAGGCGTTGGAGTACGAGGCCAGTTGCGTGCCGGTGCTCGAATCGGTTGCCGCCACCACCAGCCAGCCGCGCTCCAGGTCCGCCGCCGGCAGCGTGCCGTTGGGGCCGGCCTTGCTGGGCAGCGAGGCGATGTCCGAGGGCGTGGACTTGGATTCGTTGCCGGCGGCGAACACCACCAGGCCACCGTTGCCGAGCACGAACGGGCGGTACTCGGCGGCGATGGCATTGGTCGAGTTCAGGTCGGTCCAGTAGATGCCGCCCCAGGAGTTGTTCATCACCTTGACGCCGGCATTGATCAGGTCCTGGTGCACCTGGGTCAGGCCCAGTCCGCCGCTGACCTGATTGCCGCTGCCGCTGCCGTCGTCCTTGGGCGGCGTGTCGGAAATGATGCGCGCGGACACGATCTGTGCGCCCGGCGCGATGCCGCCCGGCCACTGCCCGACCGACTTGCCTGCCGCCAGCTGCGCCACGGTGGTGCCGTGGCCGTCGACGTCGTCGACCTTGGTGTTGTTCTGGCTCGGATCGACGTAGATCAGGTTCGACACCACCCGCCCGGCCAGGGCCGGATGGTTGCGGTTGACGCCGGTGTCGACCACGCCGATGCGGTAACCGCTGCCGTCGTAGCCGGCGTTGTGCGCGGCCAGCGTATTGGTCAGGGTCAGGTGCGCGTCGAACGCCGGCTGCGGCGGCGGCGGCGAGGTCGGAGGTGGCGACGTCGGCGGCGGAGGCGGAGGCGGCGGTGGTGGGGGCGGAGGCGGCGAGGTCGGTGGCGGACTGCCATGAGTCAGATTGCCGCCACCGCCACCGCCGCCACCGCACGAGGTGAGCGCAACCGCTACCGCGGCCGCCAGCAGCGACCGTGCCATCAATGCCCGCATGTCCTTCCCCTCAAATGTCGTCTGCCGGCCATACGGCCGGTGTTGCCCCCGTTAGCGGCCGCCTACGACGGCGCTGAACTACGTCAAATCTACACTGGAATGCAAACCTTAGGACTGGCCCGGCAGTGGACGCAATTGGCAGAACCCGCGCCGCGGCCGATAATCGGCACACCACTTTCGTAAGGGTTTGCCATGACCGAGATCGTCATCGCCGCGGCCAAGCGCACCGCCATCGGCGCGTTCCTGGGCCAGTTCAACGGCGTGCCCACGCCGACGCTGGGCGCCGCGGCCATCCGCGCCGCGCTGGAGCAGTCCGGCATCCCCGCCGCGGACGTTTCCGAAGTCATCATGGGCTGCGTGCTGCCGGCCAATCTCGGCCAGGCCCCGGCACGTCAGGCCGCGCGCGCGGCCGGCGTGCCCGACGGCACCGGCGCCACCACCATCAACAAGGTCTGCGGCTCGGGCATGAAGGCGGTGATGCTCGGACACGACCTGATCAAGGCCGGTTCGGCCAGCATCGTCGTCGCTGGCGGCATGGAATCGATGAGCAACGCGCCGCACCTGCTGCCGAACTCGCGTACCGGCAACCGCTACGGCAACTTCCAGGCGGTCGACCACATGGCCTGGGACGGCCTGACCAATCCCGACGACGGCCAGGCGATGGGCGTGTTCGGCGAGGCCACCGCGGAGAAGTTCGGCTTCAGCCGCCAGGACCAGGACGCGTTCGCGATCGAATCGGTGAACCGCGCGCAGGCCGCGCAGCGCGATGGCGCCTTCTCCGACGAGATCGTCCCGGTCGCCGTGGCCACCCGCAAGGGCGAGGTACGGGTCGACAGCGACGAGCAGCCGGGCAAGTCCGACGTGACCAAGATCCCGGCGCTGAAGCCGGCGTTCAAGAAGGACGGCACGGTCACCGCGGCCAGCTCCTCGAGCATCTCCGACGGCGCCGCCGCGCTGGTGCTGCTGGGCGCCGACGAGGCCGCCCGCCGCGGCGTCGCGCCGCTGGCCCGGATCGTTGGCCACGCGACCTTCTCGCAGGCGCCGGAATGGTTCACCACCGCGCCGGTGGGCGCGATCCGCAAGCTGCTCGACCAGGTCGGCTGGAGCCTGGACGACGTCGACCTGTTCGAGATCAACGAAGCCTTCGCCGTGGTGGCGATGGTGCCGATCAAGGAACTGGGCCTGGACCACGCCAAGGTCAACGTCCATGGCGGCGCCTGCGCGCTCGGCCATCCGATCGGCGCCTCCGGTGCGCGGCTGCTGGTGACATTGCTAAATGCGTTGCGCAGCCGTGGCGGCCGCCGCGGAATCGCGACGCTGTGCATCGGCGGTGGCGAAGCGACAGCGGTCGCCATCGAATTGATTTGATTGGGATTAACCCCTGAAACACAAAAATGAATGCGCGTGCGCTTGACAGCCGACTTTGGCTTGTCATCATGTTGAGGGCGCGCATTCGCGCGTTGCCTAACTAAACGACGAGGATAGACACAATGAGCATCAACAAGCTGCTGATCGCAATGGCCCTGGGCCTGGCCCTGGCCGCGTGCTCGAAGCAGGAGCAGGCCCAGGACGCCGCCGCTTCGGCTAACGAAGCCGCCACCGACGCGCAGGCTGCTGCCGACCAGTCGGCTGCCGCCGGCGCCCCA
>NZ_AQOI01000128.1:0-5882 GCF_000364665.1 Xanthomonas sp. SHU 199 | reverse complement strand
TAGCACCGAGCGGCCGCCCAGGCGCGGCGTTATCGCCAGCGCCGGCACCGTGGCGCCGGCCACCCTGATCAGCGCGCCGGTCGCCGCCCCGGCCCCGGTGACCGCCAACGCCGTGCCCAACCGGGTCGCCCCGGTGTCGCCCAGCAGCAGTGGCGCGCCGCGGCGTCTGGTCAGCGGTCAGCTGTATTCGTACATGAAGGACGGCGTGCGCCACTACACCAGTGCGCGTCCGACCCAGGTCGCCAATCTCGGCGCGGTGCGCACGATCCGCTACAGCTTCATGGAAACCTGCTACGCCTGCGCCAATCCGGGGGTCAACTTCGGTGCGGTGCGCCTGAACACCACCGCCTACCAGAGCGAGATCGCCGCCGCCGCGCGCGAGTACGGTGTCGACGAAGCGGTGGTGCGCGCCATCATCCACGCCGAGTCCGCCTACAACCCGACGGCCCTCAGCCGCGCCGGTGCGCAGGGGCTGATGCAGCTGATGCCGCCGACCGCGCGCCGCTTCGGCGTCAGCGATTCGTTTGATGCAGCGCAAAACATTCGCGGCGGCGTGCAGTACCTGGCGTGGCTGCTGAAGCGCTTCAACGGCAACCTCAGCCTGGCCGCGGCCGGCTACAACGCCGGCGAGGGCGCGGTAGACAAACACGGCGGGATCCCGCCGTACAGCGAGACCCAACGCTACGTGCAGCGGGTGGGCGTGCTCGCCGAGCGCTACCGCGGCGTGCTGGCGACCGCGCATTGAGCCGTCGTCGCGACCCGGCAGGAGGCGTTGCGCGTCCATTGTCGGCGCGTTAAGGGTTCCGCTACACTGCAGTGGATTCAGTGCGGCTCGACCCCCACCGAGCTGCTGGCAGCCTCACGCTACCCAATCACAGATCGGAGTGCCGGATGGCCAACGATGGGGTCAACGATTCTGTAAATGTAGGACGCCGCCGCTTTCTCACCGCCACCACGTCCGTCGTGGGCGCGGTCGGTGCGGGGTTCGTCGCGGTTCCTTTCATCAAGTCCTGGAATCCGAGCGCAAAGGCCAAGCTGGCCGGCGCGCCGGTCACCGCCGACATCAGCGCCCTGCAGGAAGGGCAGCGCCTGATCCTGGAATGGCGCGGCCAGCCGATCTGGATCGTCAAGCGCTCCAAGGCGATGCTCGATGCGTTGCCGTCGCTGGACAGCCGGCTCAAGGATCCGGAGTCCACCAACAAGGATCAGCAGCCGGACTACGTGCTGAAGAATCCGGAGTACCGCTCGATCAAGCCCGATGTCTCGGTGCTGGTCGGCCTGTGCACTCATCTGGGCTGCTCGCCGGAAATGGTCGCCGAGATCCGCCCCGAACCCTACGACCCCGACTGGAAGGGCGGCTATTTCTGCCCCTGCCACAAGTCGCGCTTCGACATGTCCGGCCGCGTGTTCCAGGGCGTGCCGGCGCCGATCAACCTGCTGGTGCCGCCGCACCACTACCAGGACGACAACACGCTGGTGATCGGCGTGGACCCGAGCGCGTCCGCGAAGGGAGGGGCGTAAGTCATGGCCGACAACATCCTCACCCGCACCGCGGGCAACGTGTTCGACTGGGTCAACGAGCGCGCTCCCGGGCTGATGCCGTTCTACCGCAAGCACGTCACCGAGTACTACGCGCCGAAGAACTTCAACCTCTGGTACTACTTCGGCTCGCTGGCGATGGTGGTGCTGGTCAACCAGATCGTCACCGGCATCTTCCTGACGATGCACTACAAGACCAGCGCGGCCGAGGCGTTCAACTCGGTCGAGTACATCATGCGCGACGTCGAGTGGGGCTGGCTGATCCGCTACATGCACTCCACCGGCGCCTCGCTGTTCTTCATCGTGGTGTACCTGCACATGTTCCGCGGGCTGATGTACGGCAGCTACAAGAAGCCGCGCGAGCTGGTGTGGATCCTGGGCATGCTGATCTACCTGGTGCTGATGGCCGAAGCCTTCATGGGCTACGTGTTGCCCTGGGGGCAGATGTCGTTCTGGGGCGCCAAGGTGATCATCTCGCTGTTCGGCGCGATCCCGGTGATCGGCAACGGCCTGACCGAGTGGATCATGGGCGATTACCTGCCGTCCGATGCCACCCTCAACCGCTTCTTCGCCCTGCACGTGATCGCCCTGCCGCTGGTGCTGCTGCTGCTGGTGGTGTTGCATCTGGGGGCGCTGCACGAGGTCGGTTCCAACAATCCCGACGGCGTGGAGATCAAGAAGGGGCCCAAGGGCAATCGCTGGAGCCCGAACAAGCCGGCCGACGGCATCCCGTTCCATCCGTACTACACGGTCAAGGACCTGGTCGGCGTCGGTTTCCTGCTGATGATCGGCGCTTTCATCATCTTCTTCGCGCCCGGCTTCGGCGGCCTGTTCCTGGAGCACGACAACTTCACCGAGGCCAACCGCCTGGTGACGCCGGAGCACATCAAGCCGGTCTGGTACTACACCCCGTACTACGCGATGTTGCGGGTGGTGCCGAACAAGCTCGGCGGCGTGCTGGTGATGTTCTCGGCCATCGCGATCCTGTTCCTGGTGCCGTGGCTGGATCGCGCCAAGGTCAAGTCGATCCGCTACCGCGGCTGGATCTCGCGGGTGATGCTGGGGATTCTTGCGGTGTGCTTCGTCTGGCTCGGCGTGATCGGTTCCGGCCCCGGCACCGAGATCATCGAGACCTACATCGGCCGCGTGCTGACCGTGCTGTATTTCGCCTTTTTCCTGACGATGCCGATATGGACCTCGCTGGATCGAACCAAGCCGGTGCCGGAGCGGGTGAGCAGCCATGACTAAGCGCCTGATCGCTGTGCTCGCCGGCGTCGCGTCGGCCTTGCTGCTGTCCGCCTCGGCCATGGCCGCCGAGGGTGCCGCCACCCTGCAGGCCGGCAACGACCTGGGCGACCGCGCCTCGCTGCAGCGCGGCGCCAAGCTGTTCATGAACTACTGTTCCGGCTGTCATTCGCTGAAGTACCTGCGCTACCAGCGCATGGCCGAGGATCTGGGCCTGAGCGAGGACGAGGTGATGCACAACCTCAACTTCACCGGGGCCAAGATCGGCGAACACATCGAGACGGCGATGCCGCACGATGCGGCGACCAAATGGTTCGGCAAGGCGCCGCCGGACCTGAGCCTGATCGCCCGCGTGCGCGGCACCGACTGGGTCTACACCTACCTCAAGTCGTTCTATCTCGACCAGTCGCGGCCGCTGGGCTGGAACAACAAGCTGTTCGCCAACGCCTCCATGCCCAATCCGCTGTGGGACCTGCAGGGCCTGCAGCAGCCGGTCTACGGCAAGGCCGAGCAGCCGGGCGTGGACAAGCCGGTGGAGCGGCTGCAACTGGCGACGCCGGGCAAGCAGAGCCCGGTCGAGTTCGACCAGACGGTGCGCGACATCAGCAATTTCCTCGAATACGCCGGCGAGCCGGCGGCGCTGAAGCGGCAGAACCTGGGCGTGTGGGTGGTGCTGTTCCTGGCGCTGCTGACCTTCCTGGCCTATCTGCTGAAGAAGGAATACTGGAAGGACGTGCATTGAGTCGCGGCCGTTTCGGCCGCGTCCCGGCTGCACCGTTGCTGAGCCGATCCCCTGTTCATCCTATTGGCTTTTGTGAGCGAGGGTTGCACACTCAGGGGCCGTGACGACCGTCCGCAATGTGCGGGCGGCGTCGATGCGGCCGGCGGATTCCGGCCGTCGGAGAGCCTTGAATGGCGGCGAGTTTGCGCATGCGAAATACCTTGACGTTGTTTTCCTCCACGGATGATGTCCTGTGCCACCGCGTCCGCCTGGTGCTCGCGGCCAAGGGCGTGACCTACGATTTCGTGGCGGTGGATCCGCAGAATCCGCCGGAAGACCTGATCGACCTGAATCCCTACCACTCGGTGCCGACCCTGGTCGAGCGCGAGCTGGTGCTGTACGCCGCCTCGGTGGTCAGCGAGTACCTGGACGAGCGCTATCCGCATCCGCCGCTGATGCCGGTCGATCCGCTTTCGCGCGCGCGCCTGCGCCTGGCGATGCTGCGCATCGAGCACGACTGGGTGCCGCAGGTGCAGGCGATCCAGCTCGGCAACAAGGCCCAGGCCGAAGCCGGGCGCAAGCGGCTGAAGGAGCTGCTGACCGCCTCGGTGCCGCTGTTCAAGGCCAGCAAGTTCTTCCTCAATCCGGAGATGAGCCTGGCCGACTGCGCGATGGCGCCGATCATCTGGCGCCTGCAGGCGCTGGACATCCCGCTGCCGAAGGACGGCAAGGCGATCGAGGATTACGGCAACCGCATCTTCCGCAATCCGGGGTTCATCCGCAGCCTGACCGATCAGGAAAAGAAACTGCGCGACCTGCCGGCATGATGCTGTCCGCCGCGCCGTCTCCATTGTCTTCCGAGCTGTACCGGCATTGCGCGCCGGCACGTAGAATGGGCGCATGAGCGACGACACTTCCCGCATGACCAGCCATCGCCCGTACCTGCTGCGGGCGCTGGTGGAATGGATCAACGACAACGGCATGACCCCGCACATCCTGGTGGATGCGGGTCTGCCCGGCGTGCAGGTGCCGCCGAGCGCGGTCAAGGACGGGCGGGTGGTGCTGAACATCGCCGAGCGCGCCGTGGTGCGTCTGCAGATCGACAACGACGGGGTCAGCTTCACCGCCCGCTTCGGTGGCGTCAGCTACCCGGTGCAGGTGCCGATGTCCGCAGTGCTGGCGGTCTATGCACGCGAAACCGGGCAGGGCATGGCGCTGCCGGACGACATCCACGGCGCCAGCGAGCCGCCGGGCGACGACACCCCGCCACCGCCGCGGCCGGGCGGTTCCGACGATGCCGGCAAGCGGCCGCGCCTGCGCGTGGTCAAGTAGCCGATGCGCGGCCTCGGTGGCCGCGCTTCACCCATCCAAGCGTTGGCGTTTCCGGTGCGCGCGCGCCGCGCGCCGCGTTGTTCCGTCGCAGGAGCGGCTTCATCCGCGGCGGGCTTACCGGTAACGCCCATCGCGGCTGAAGCCGCTCCTGCATTCGCCGTCCATTGCAGGTGGCATGCGCATCGCCCGCGCACTCAGCTTCGCTGTCGCCCGACACGCCGCACGCCATCGGTATCGGCGCGCGGCCGTGGTGCACGGCTCAGTCGCGCTGCGCGCGGGCTTCCTGCAGGCTGCTCACGCTGGCGACCGACGGCCCGGTGAACGCGATCAGCTGATCGCCGAGCAGCACCAGGCGTCCGCTGTGGCGGTCGGTGCCATCGTAGGAATAGTCGAAGCGGAAACTGCGCTCGAAGCCGAGCCAGCCGTTGGGCAGGCGCCGCAGGCGCAGGCCGGTGCCGTGCACGCTCTGGTCCAGCCACTGCACGTCGGCGGCCTTGCAGGCGTTGCGGCCGAGGATTTCGGCGCGTTCGGCGGCCGCACGCGAGGCGTTCCAGAACGCGAACACCGCGGCGCCGGCGATCATCAACAGGATCAGGCTGGGCATGGCGCCACTGTAGCGAGGCGCTGGTGGGTGGGCAATCGGGCTGGGATTGAGGATTCGGGAATGGGGATTTGCGAGAGCTGCGCCTCGCGCGCTGCTCGCAGATGTCTTGGAGCGAGATGCAGCGGCTGACGGACGCCTCCGGTCCCCGCCATGGTCCTGAGCGAGGCACCTGCATGCATTGATGACGCGCGGTGTGCGTCCACCGGACTCCCGGTGTTGAGAGGCGCCCTGGTGTTGCGATTGGACGAATACGCCTTAGCGCTGTGGCTGTGACTGCGGTTCGGTCTTGGGTGCCTGGTTGCCGGTGGGCGCGGTGGGGTGCGGCGCTACTGGTGTCGCGCTGGGTATGGGGGATGCCGCCGCCGGCGTGTTCGGGCCGGTGGGTGGTGCGGGCGGTGCCGGCGGGGCGGCGGGCGTGCCGGGGACCGCACTGGCCGCGGG
>NZ_AQOI01000127.1:0-8233 GCF_000364665.1 Xanthomonas sp. SHU 199 | reverse complement strand
CGCCGAGCCAGCCGGCGCTCCAGGCGAAGGCGGCGGCGAGTGCCGCGGCGATCGCGGCGATGCCGGCCAGCGCCAGCCAGGGCCGCCGCGGCGGCGGCGTGGGATCGGGACGGGACATGGGGCGGCTCCTGTGGCGAAGGCGAGGGGAGGGACGCGGTCGGGCGCGCGGCAGGCGCTAGCAGACACGGTCGGGCATGAACGCAGTGCAGTGGCGGCGGGTTGTGCGCGGGATTGGCCGCCGCAGCGTGCCATGGCCGGGCAGGCACGACCACGGCGGCGTCATCGGTGCTGCGCATAGAATCGCCGCATCTTGCGGGCAGGGAGTCGGCGATGGCCGGTGCGATCGGATTGGTGCTGTTGGGGCTGGCGTTCCTGGCGCTGGGCGGGGACTCGATCGTGAAGGCGGCCTCCGGCCTGGCGCAGCGCTGCGGCGCCTCGCCGTTCGTGGCCGGCTTGCTGCTGGTGGCCTTCGGCACCTCGCTGCCGGAACTGGCGGTCAACGCGCGCGCCTACGCCGCCGGCGCGCAGGACCTGGCGTTGGGCAACGCGATCGGCAGCAACCTGGCCAATCTCGGCATGACCCTGGGCCTGGCCGCGCTGGCGGCGCCGCTGCTGCTGCGCACGCGCCTGCTGCCGCCACTGCTGGTGCTGCTGACCCTGGCGACGCTGGCGCTGATCGGCTTCGGCCTGGATGGCGCGATCTCGCGCGCTGAGGGCGTGGCGCTGCTGCTGGCCTTCGTCGGTGTGGTCGCCTTCCTGCTGCTGCGCGCGCGGCATGAACCGGCCGCGCGCCAGCTTGGCGTGTCCGGCTACGCGGTGACCCGCACCGGGCTGGTGATGAATCTGCTGCGCCTGCTGATCGCCCTCGTGCTGTTGAACGCCGGCGCCAACCTGGTGGTGGAACACGCGCCGCGGCTGGGTGCGGCCTGGGGCCTGTCGCCGCTGCTGGTCGGCCTGCTGCCGGTGGCGATCGGCACCGCGCTGCCGGAAGCCGCCGCCGCGGTGGCCGCCGCGCGCCGGGGCCAGGGGGACATGGTGGTCGGCCACGTGCTGGGCTCGAGCCTGTTCAACCTGCTGGTGGTGATCGGCGGCATGGCGTCGCTGCGGCCGCTGCCGTTGCCGGCCTCGTTCGTGCGTCTGGAACTGCCGGCAGCGATCGCGCTGGCGGCGGTGCTGTACCCGATGCTGCGCGGCGACATGCGGTTGAGTCGCGGCGAGGGCGCGGTGCTGCTGGTGGCGTTCCTGGCGTGGGTGGGACTGGAGTTGGCGTTGCTGGCGTGAGTGCCGAGAGTGGGGAATCGGGAATCGGAAAAGCCGCTCCTGCGCAGACCCGCGCGCTCAGCGCTCCTCCGGCTGCTCCGGCGGCGGCAGCCCTTCCTGCTCGGCGTGGTCGCTGCCCGGCACCTGCGGGCGCTGTTCCAGCATCAGCGACAGCGCCGCCTTGGCCATCATGTGCGCACTGATCGGCGCGGTGATGAACAGGAATGCGGTGATCAGCAACTCGCGCGGCTGTGGGTCCTGGCCCAGGAACAGGTGGTAGCCGACCGAGGCCAGCAGCACGCAGCCCACGCCCAGGGTGCTGGCCTTGGTCGGCGCGTGCAGGCGCTTGAAGAAGTCCGACAGCTTCACCAGCCCCAGCGCCCCGACCAGGATGAAGAAGCAGCCGACGATCAGCAGCAGCGACAGCCCGACCTGCAGCACGCCGATCATTCGACGATGTCCCGGCGCAGCACGAACTTGCTCAGCACCACGGTGCTGCCGAAGCCGAGCATGGCGATGATCAGCGCCGCCTCGAAATACACCGGCGAATCCAGGTACATGCCGAACAGCATCAGCTCGGCGATCGCGGTCACCGACAGCGTGTCCAGCGCCAGGATGCGATCGGGCACGGTCGGCCCGCGCAGCAGCCGCCACAGCGCCAGCAGCATCGCCAGCGCCACCACGTGCATGCACACGACGATCGTGGTCTCGATGAACATGTGGCTGGTCATGGGAAGATCTCCATCAGCGGCGCTTCGTAGCGCGTCTTGATCTGCCGGATCACGGTCTCGGCATCGTCCAGGTGCAGCACGTGCACCAGCAGGTACTTGCGGTCGTCCGACAGCGCCGCCGACACCGTGCCCGGGGTCAGGGTGATCATGCTGGTCAGCGCGGCGATGCCGTGGATGTTGGCGATGTCCAGCGGTACCCAGATGAAGCCGGGGTGGATGCGTTTCTCCGGACCGAGCACCTGCAGCGCCACCACCACGTTGGAGCGCACGATGTCCCAGGCCGCCACGCACAGCATCTTCGGCACCGGGCGCAGCGAGCCGATGCGCGCGAACTCGCGGTCCAGGCGCGCGGCGAACAGCGGTACCGCCACGCCCAGCACCGCGCCCAGCAGCACCTGGCCGAGACTGAAGCTGTCGCTCATCAGCAGCCAGAACGCGGTGACCGTCAGGCTCAGCGGCCAGGACGGGAACAGGCGGCGCGACCAGGGACGGGCGGACATGTCAGGGCTCCCGCAGGATCGGCGCGGTGCCGCGCAGCTGGGTGGTGTAGTCGGCCGGGCGCAGCAGTTGTGCGGCGGCGGCCTCGCTGTAGCGCAGCAGCGGCCCGGCCGCCACGGTCATCGCCACGCCGTAGCCGAGCAGCAGCACGGTGGCGGCGGTTTCCAGCGGCCGTGCCGGCGCCTTGCGCGGCGCCGGGCGCGGCAATTCCATGGTGCCGTCCTCGGCCGTGTCCTGGTCGCCGGGCACGCGCCAGAACAGGCGCACGCCGCCGCGGGTCAGGCCCATGATCACCATCAGGCTGCTGAGCAGCACCGCGGCCCACACCGGCGCGGTCAGCCCGCCCGGCGTCGCGCTGAGGATCGCCACCTTGGCCAGGAAGCCGGACAGCGGCGGCAGCCCGGCCACCGAGATCGCCGCGATCAGGAACAGCACGCCGGGCACGGTCTTGCCCGGCAGCGGCGCGATGATCTCCTTGCGGTCGCTGGCGCCGCCGCGGCGACGCCGGATCAGGTCGGCGATCATGAACAGCGCCGCGGCGACGAAGCTGCTGTGCGCCAGGTAATACAGCCCGGCGCCGAGCGTGCCGGCTGAGTCCAGCGCGAAGGCCACGAACAGCGTCGCCGCCGACACGATCACCAGGTAGCCGATCAGCACCCGCAGGCGCACCGCCGCCAGCACGCCCAGCGCGGCCAGCAGCAGCGTCGCCAGGCCCAGCCACAGCAGCCAGTCGCGGCCATAGCCGTCCAGCGCCTGTGCCTGGCTGCCGAGGATCAGCGTGCTCACCCGCAGCACCGCGTACAGGCCGACCTTGGTCATGATCACGAACAGCGCCGCCACCGCCGCCGGCGCGCGCGCATAGGTTTCCGGCAGCCACAGGTACAGCGGCAGCAGCGCGGCCTTGGCGCAGAACACCAGCAGCAACAGGCCGAACGCGGCCTTGATCAGCGCCACGTTCTGCGGCGGCGCCTGCGCCACGCGCTGCGACAGCTCGGCCATGTTCAACGAACCGAGCAGCGCGTACAGCAGGCCCAGCGCGATCAGGAACACGGTGGAGGAGGTGACGTTGAACACCACGTAGTGGAAGCCCACGCGCAGGCGCAGGCCACGCCCGCCGCTGAGCAGCAGGCCGTAGGAGGCGATCAGCATCACCTCGAAGAACACGAACAGGTTGAACACGTCGCCGGTCAGGAACGCGCCGTTGAGGCCGACCAGCTGGAACTGGAACAGCGCATGGAAATGCGGCGCACGCCGGTCCCAGCCGGCGCAGGCGTGCAGCAGGCAGGCGCCGGCGAGCAGGGTGGTGGTCGCCAGCATCCATGCCGACAGGCGATCGGCCATCAGCACGATGCCCAGCCGCGAGGGCCAGTCGCCGAGCAGGTAGGCATGGACCTGGCCGTCGCTCACCTGCACGCACAGCGCCAGCACCGCCGCGGCCAGCGCCGTCATCGCGGTCCACGCCACCGCGCGGCGCACCTTGCGGCCGTAGCGGCGGTGCTCGGCGAACAGCGACAGCGCCGCGCCGAGCAAGGGGATCAGGATCGGCAGGATCAGCAGATGGGTCATGGCGCCTCCCCGTCGGCGGGGTCGGGGTCCGGGCGCGCATCGACGTGGTCGCTGTGGTTGTCGCCGCGGCTGCGCATCGCCAGCACGATGCTCACCGCGGTCATCGCGAAGGCGATGACGATCGCGGTCAGCACCAGCGCCTGCGGCAGCGGATCGGCGTGCTCGGCCAGGGTCGGGGCGATGCCGTCGCGCAGCACCGGCGCCTTGCCCTGCACCAGCCGGCCGCCGGCGAAGATCAGCAGGTTGGTGGCGTAGGACAGCACGGTCATGCCCAGGATCACGTCGAAGCTGCGCGCGCGCAGCAGCAGGTACACGCCCACCGCGGTCAGCACGCCGATCGCGCTCGCCAGTGCCAGTTCCATCAGTGCATCTCCCCGGTGATGGGCGAACGCCGCGTCGGGTCGATCTGCCCGCGCTGGGAATCGCGGGTGCGCGAGGGCTTGATCGTGCCCATCATCGACAGCGTCAGCATGGTGCCGCCGAACACCACCAGATACACGCCGGTATCGAAGACCAGCGCGCTGGCCAGCGGGACCGTGCCGATCAGCGGCAACTGCAGATCCAGATGGCCGCTGGTCAGGAACGGCACCCCGAACAGCATCGAGGCCATGCCGCCGAACGTGGCCAGCAGCAGGCCCAGGCCGATGCAGCGGATGTAGTCGAAGCCGAAGCGCGACTCCACCGAGGCCGCGCCCTGGATCACGTACTGCATCAGCAGCGGCACCGCCAGCACCAGCCCGGCGATGAAGCCGCCGCCGGGCGCGTTGTGGCCGCGCAGGAACAGGAAGATCGACACGGTCAGGGTCAGCGGGAACATCAGCTGCGCCAGGTCGGCCGGCACCGGCAGCTTGATCGGCGGCCCCGGCATCACCTTCTCCGGCGCCATCCGCGCGCGCCGCAGCAGCGCATGCACCACCAGCGCGGCGATGCCGAACACGGTGATCTCGCCGAAGGTATC
Organism: Xanthomonas sp. SHU 199; assembly: GCF_000364665.1. NCBI lineage: Bacteria > Pseudomonadati > Pseudomonadota > Gammaproteobacteria > Lysobacterales > Lysobacteraceae > Xanthomonas > Xanthomonas sp. SHU 199. The sequence continues at coordinate 3,220 of NZ_AQOI01000127.1, read as the reverse complement.
GAAGCCGCGGAAGTCCACCAGGATCACGTTGACCACGTTGCGGCCGTAGGCTTCCGGCAGCGCGCGCTGCAGCAGCTCGCCGGCCATCGTCGTCGCCGGCCGGGTCATCACCGAATACGCCAGCAGCGCCATGCCGCCGCCGGCGACGATCGCCAGGGCCGCATCGCGCCAGCGGCGCCAGCGCCGCGGTTCCGGCGGCGAGGCCTTGGGCAGGTAGTTCATGCCCAGCAGCATCAGCACCAGGGTCACCATCTCCACCAGCAACTGGGTCAGCGCCAGGTCCGGCGCCGACAGGAACACGAACACCAGGCTCACGCCCAGCCCGCTGCCGCCCAGCACCAGCACCGCCAGCAGCCGCTGCCGGTACAGGAACAGCGTGGACAGCGCGCAACTGAGGATCAGCAGCCACAGGCCCCAACCCAGCAACGGCATGCCCTGCGGCGCCGGCCACTGCTGCCACAGCGGCGGCGCCCGCAGCAGCGGCGCGGCCACGACGACCACCGCGGCCAGCACCAGCCAGCGCAGGCTGCGTTGCAGGCGGCCGTTGGCGAGCAGGCGGGTGAAGCGTGCGGCCACGCCGAACAGGGTCTGCACGTGCCAGTGGAACACGCGCTTGCCCAGCGAGCGGCGCACCTCGGTGTACAGCGCGGTCAGCCGGCGCAGCCCGAAATACAGCGCCACGCCGCCGACCACGCCGGCGATGCTCATCGCCAGCGGCGCGTTCCAGCCGTGCCAGACGGCCAGGCTGTAGTCGGGCAGGGCGTTGCCCAGGATCGCGCCGGCGGCGGCGCGCAGCACCGGCGCCACGGTCAGCGCCGGCACGATGCCGACCGCCACGCACACCAGCACCAGGATCTCCACCGGAATCTTCATCCAGCGCGGCGGCTCGTGCGGCATCGTCTCCAGCCGACGCGGGCCATGGCCGAAGAAGGTCTCATAGACGAAGCGCAGGCTGTAGGCCACGCCGAACACGCCGGCCAGCAGCGCCGAGGTGGCGGTGAACACGCGCATCGCCGCCGGGCCGTCGGCGCCCAGCGCCTCGGCGAAGAACATCTCCTTGGACAGGAAGCCGTTGAGCAGCGGGATGCCGGCCATCGACAGCGAGGCGGTGATCGCCAGCGCGCTGGTGATCGGCATCCAGCGGCGCAGGTTGCCGAGCCGGCGCATGTCGCGGGTATGGGTTTCGTGGTCGATGATGCCGGCGGCCATGAACAGCGAGGCCTTGAACACCGCGTGGTTGAGGATGTGGAACACGCCGGCCACCACCGCCATCGGCGTGGACAGCCCGAACAACATGGTGATCAGGCCCAGGTGCGAGATCGTCGAATACGCCAGCAGGCCCTTGAGGTCGTGCTGGAAGATCGCGAACCAGGCGCCGGTGAGCAGGGTGATCGCGCCGATGCCGCTGACCGTGTAGAAGAACAGGTCGCTGCCGGCCAGCGCCGGATGCAGCCGCGCCAGCAGGAACACGCCGGCCTTCACCATCGTCGCTGAGTGCAGGTACGCCGACACCGGGGTGGGCGCGGCCATCGCGTGCGGTAGCCAGAAATGGAACGGGAACTGCGCGCTCTTGGTGAAGATGCCGAGCAGGATCAGCCCCAGCGCCCAGGGATACAGCGGGCTGGCGCGGATCACGTCGCCGGCGGCGAGCACCGCGTCGAGCTGGTAGCTGCCGACGATGCGTCCCAGCAGCAGCACGCCGCCGAGCAGCGCCAGGCCACCGCCGCCGGTGATCACCAGGGCCATGCGCGCGCCGTCGCGCGCGTCCTGCCGGTGCGACCAGAAGCCGATCAGCAGGAACGAGCTGATGCTGGTCAGTTCCCAGAACACCATCAGCAGCAACAGGTTGCCGGCGATCACCATGCCCAGCATCGCGCCCATGAACAGCAGCAGGCAGGCATAGAAGCGCGCCGCGTTCTCGCGCGCGCTGAGGTAGTAGTGCGCGTACATCACCACCAGCGCGCCGATCGCCAGCACCAGGCCGGCGAACATCCAGGCCAGACCGTCCAGGCGCAGCGAGAACTGCAGGCCGATCTGCGGCAGCCAGGCGTGGTCGGCGCGGACGATGCCGCCGTCGAGCACCGTGGGCGTCAGCGCGCCGAGCACCGCCAGGCCCGCCAACGGCGCCAGCGCCGCGGCCCAGGCCAGGGTGGCGCGCGAGCGGTGGCGCAGGGCGACGACGGCCGCCGCCATCAGAAACGGCAAGGCCAGCAGGAGGTCGAGGGCTGGGATCATGCAGGGAATACGAGATTCGCGAGCAGGAGCCCGAGTGTAACAGGCGCGTCACGGCGGTGGCCGGCGCGGGAACGGAAGGCGTGCACGGTCATGCCGATAGCGTAGCGGTGCGCAGGTGATGCGCTTGCGAGCGCGGGCGGGGAGGGGAGTGATCGAACGCTGGCGCTGCGCGATGCGCCACACGCCATGCGCGCCATGCGGCGTGCGCTTTGCGTGCGGCGCAAGCATCGCCGTGGGTGAGCGCATTCTGCAGCGCGTCGCGCGTCGCTCTCCATCCGGATGCTGGTGCGTGCGGCCCGTGCCAGGTCGCCGGTGCGCTTGGCGATCGTTGGCGGCTGCGTGTATCCGCGCCACGCGTTGCCTTGTCCGCCTCCACCGGCCGTCGCATGCCGTGCAGCGTGCGGATGTCGCGTGATTCCAGCCGCAAACGGCGACGCACGCACTATCCTGTGCCGATGACCGATTCGCTCGCCGCTGCCCCTGCTTCTCCGACGACCGTCGCGCCACCGCGCATCGCACTGGTGTTCGGCGGCAGCGGCCAGATCGGCGAGCGCCTGCTGCACCGCCTGCTGGCCGACGGGTGGGAGGTGCACGCCTACTCCCGGCAGGCGCGCGCGGCGCACCCCGGCCTGCACTGGCATGCCGGCGAACTCAGTGCGCTGCAGGCGCCACCGGTGGCGGCGGAGGTGGTGTTCAGTTGCGGGCCGCTGGACGCTTTCGCCGACTGGTATCGGCGTGCGCCCGTCGCCGCTTCGCGCGTGGTCGCCTTCGGCTCCACCAGCCTGGAGGTCAAGCGCGACTCGCTGGACGCCGCCGAACGCGACGTCGCCCGGCGCCTGCGCGAGGCCGAAGCCATCGTGTTCGCGGTGGCCGCCGAACGCGGCGCGGCGGCGACGGTGTTGCGGCCGACCCTGGTCTACGGCGCCGGCCGCGACCGCACCCTCAGCGCGATCGCGGCACTGGCGCGGCGCACCGGCTGGTTCGT
>NZ_AQOI01000126.1:0-12570 GCF_000364665.1 Xanthomonas sp. SHU 199 | reverse complement strand
TGCGCGGCCGCCAGCGCCGCGGCCGCGCCGCGTTCGCCCAGCGCCGGGGTCACTCCGGACAGGTGCAGCCACTGCGCGCCGTGCAGCAGCGCCGGCCAGTCGTGCCGGTCGCCCGCATCCAGCGCGAAGGCCGAGCCGGCGCGATCGTAGGTGACCTCGCTGGGGCGGTGCCCGGCGCCGGTGCTGAGGAAGTACAGGCCCATGCGCCCGGGCACGAAGCGCACCCCGCTGGTGTCCACGCCATGCCGGCGCAGTTCGCCGGCCGCGGCCTGGCCCAGCGGGTTGTCCGGCAGCACGCTGACCACCGAGACGGCGTGGCCGAAATGCGCCAGCGCCACGCCCACGTTGGCCTCGGCACCGCCCACCTGCACCTGCAGCCGCGGCGTCTGCAGCAGCCGTTCGTGGCCGGGCGCGCCCAGGCGCAGCAACAGTTCGCCGAAGCAGACGATGCGGGAAACGGTCATGGCAAGCGGGTCCGGCAGCCGAAGGGACACCAAGCATGCCGCGAAATGCAAACGCCGACCAGAAAAAGTGACTAGCGGTGTCATTTTTGTGCGACAACAGGCGCTTCGGCACTGGCCGATGTCGCGATCCTGCGCTATCTCATTGACTGCAAAGACCCTCGGGTCGCCAGGCACTCTGTTGCGCTGCAAGATGCCGGGATGTTTCGCAACTGTTAACGTTGGTTTTGACCAGCGGTGTCATTCGCGACAACGCCCGCAGTTCCACGCCGTCATGTAACCCTTGGGAGGGGAGGACATGCAATCACGTACCGAACGCCGGAAGACACCGGTTACCTTGCTCGCGCTGTCGATCGGCCTGGCCCTGCAGGCCGGTGCCCTGCAGGCACAGGAAGCGCCGGCGTCCGCGCCGCCCGCCGCGGCCTCGGCCGATGCCACCACCGAGCTCGACACCGTCGTCGTCACCGGTTACCGCGCCAGCGTGGAGAAGGCGCTGGACATCAAGCGCGCCGAAAAGGGCATGGTCGACGCCATCGTCGCCGAGGACGTGGGCAAGTTCCCGGACACCAACCTGGCCGAATCGCTGCAGCGCATCCCCGGCGTGGTCATCACCCGCGACGCCGGCGAAGGCCGCAACATCTCCGTGCGCGGCCTCGGCCCGGACTTCACCCGCGTGCGCATCAACGGCATGGAAGCGCTGACCACGGTCGGTGCCAGCGACCAGAGCGGCGGCACCAACCGCGGCCGCGGCTTCGACTTCAACGTGTTCGCCTCGGACCTGTTCACCCAGATGGTGGTGCGCAAGACCGCCTCGGCCGACGTCGAGGAAGGCTCGCTGGGCGCCACGGTCGACCTGCGCACCGCGCGGCCGTTCGACTACGACGGCTTCACCTTCGCCGCCAACGGCCAGGCCACCTACAACGGCATGTCGCAGAAGGCCGATCCGCGCATCGCCGCGCTGGTCGCCAACACCTGGGCCGACGGCACCTTCGGCGCGCTGATGTCGGTGGCCTACTCCGAGCGCCAGGTGCTCGAGGAAGGCAGCGGCACCACGCGCTGGGCCAACGGCCCGAGCAACAACGGCTACAGCCCCACCTCGCCGTTCGCCGCGGCCAACAGCGCCAACGTGTTCAGCCCGCGCATCCCGCGCTACACGCAGATGGAGCACGAGCAGAACCGCCTGGGCGTGACCGGCTCGCTGCAGTGGAAGCCCAACGACAGCACCGAGTTCTCGCTGGACGGCCTGTACTCGAAGATCGATGCCAAGCGCGACGAGCACTACATCGAGGCGATCAGCTTCAGCCGCGGCCGTTCGCAGAACGGCAAGCCGGACATGATCGTGCGCGACGGCTACGTCGACCCGGCCTCCGGTGCGCTGCTGTACGGCCGCTTCGACAACACCGACATCCGCTCGGAGAACCGCCACGACGAGTGGAACACGGTCTTCAAGCAGCTCACCCTCAACGGCGAGCACCGCTTCAGCGACACCTTCAAGATCACCGGCGAGATCGGCACCTCCAGTTCCAAGCACCGGAACCCGATCCAGACCACGGTGATCATGGACAAGAACAACGTCGCCGGTTACAGCTACGACTACCGCAACAGCTACACCTCGCCGGTGTTCAACTACGGCATCGACCCGACCGCCGCCAACGGCTGGACCCTGGCCGAAGTGCGCATGCGTCCGCAGTCGGCCAACAACAGCTTCGACACCGGCTCGCTGAACTTCGAGTGGAACCTGGGCACCAACTTCACCCTCAAGGGCGGCGTGCTGGCCAAGAACTACGGCTTCGACACCAAGGAGTTCCGCCGCGCGTCCGAGACCAGCGTGCCGACCTTCGCCACCGGCAACCGCATCGTGCCGGTCAACCTGGTGACGCTGGCCGGGCTCAAGGGCATCGAGGGCACGCCGTCGAACTGGGCGGTGCCCGACCTCAACGGTATCGCCGATGCGCTGGGCATCTACAGCGGCACCGGCACCTGGACGCTGACCGAGCGCGCGGTCAACACCCGCAGCGTGGAAGAGAAGGACCGCGGCGCCTGGTTGATGGGCGACTTCGCCTTCGACATCGGCGCGATCCCGTTCTCCGGCAACATCGGCGTGCGCTACGTGAAGACCAACCAGTCTTCCACCGGCTACGCCCTGGTCGGTTCGAACCTGATCAACACCACGGTCGAGCGCGACTACCACGACACCCTGCCGTCGCTGAACCTGGTCGCCGAGATCACCCCGGACTTCCTGATCCGCTTCGGCGCCGCCAAGGTGATGACGCGGCCGGGCCTGGGCAGCCTGACCCCGGGCGTGACCGTCGCCGTCGCCGGCGGCGCACGCACGGTCAGCGGCGGCAATCCGAACCTGGATCCGATCCGCGCCAAGACCGCCGACCTCGGCTTCGAGTGGTACCTGCAGGAAGGCGCGATGCTCGGCCTGGCGCTGTTCTACAAGGACATCGACAGCTTCGTGCAGACCGCGCGCACCATCGCCCCGTACTCCAGCAGCGGCCTGCCGGTCAGCCTGCTCGACGGCACCGGCGCGGCGGCCACCGACGACTTCGTCTTCAGCGTGCCGCTCAACACCCCGGGCGGCAAGCTGAAGGGCGCCGAGTTCAACTACATCCAGCCCTTCAGCTTCCTGCCGGGCAAGTGGGCCAACTTCGGCACCCAGCTGAACTACACCTACGTGCAGTCCAAGATCCAGTACGTCACCGGCACCGGCGCGCTGTCGTTCAACACCGATCTCACCGGCCTGTCCAAGAACTCGTACAACGCCACGCTGTTCTACGAAGGCGAGCGCTTCAGCGGTCGCGTGTCGCTGACCCACCGCGACGGCTACCTCACCCAGGTGCCGGCCACGGAAACCGGCTTCGACATGCACGGCATGCGCGGCACCAATGTCGTGGACGCCAAGCTGACCTACAAGATCGACGAGAAGATCGACATCAGCCTGGAAGGGTCGAACCTGACCAACGTGCCGTACTACGAGTGGGTGCAGACCAGCGCCACCGGCGCGCAGCTGCCGCTGACCTACAGCGAGACCGGCCGGCAGTACGCGATCGGGGTGCGTTACAAGTTCTGAAGACTGCGTTCGCCGGTGCCGCGCTGCGACATCGGCAACGCCCCGCTGCCCGCATACTTGCGGGCCGGGGAGGGAGATCGACGCGCGCCGCCACGGGGCGCGCCGATCGCAAAGGAGCGAGATGAAACAGGCAATGTGCGGCAGCGCGGTGGGCGCCGGCGGTGGTGTGTCGGCGATCGGTCCTGGGGTGTGGCGTCGCCTGAAGGCGACGGCGGTGCACCTGCTTGCGTCCATCGGCTCGTCGCGATTGCCACAGGATGTGCCGGCATCGCGCGTCGCGGCTGACGCCACTCCCACAGTGCAGCAACGCACATGTGGGAGCGGCGTCAGCCGCGACGCGCGGTTCCTACCCACTTCGGCAAAGCAAGGCTCTACTGCATACGCCTCCAAATCGCAGAGCCCAGGTCGCATCTCACACCGCCTCGCCCTGCTCTGTGCCCTCGCGTTGCCAGCGATCGCCGCAGCCGCCACTCCCGAACTGCTGTTCCGCGTCTCCGCCGACAAAGGCCTGGACGCCGACGTCGCCCATGGCGACCCCCAACCCAACTTCCGCGACAAGATCGCCCTGGTACCGACCGGCGTGTCCGGGCAGGCCATCGAATGGGCCGACGACGGTGTGCTGTCCTGGAACGCTCCCGGCAACCTCTACACCCAGCGCGGCACGCTGTCGTTCTTCTGGCGCTCGCGCTACCCGGTGGGCGAAGCGCCGTTCGTGATCTTCCGTGTCGGCTACGCCGACCACACCAGCTGGGACATGGCCTGGCTGCGCATCGACTGGAACGGCCACGGCTTCGATGCCTTCGTGACCGACGCCAACCTGGCGCGCACCCGCGTCTCCTTCAAGCTGGACAAATTCCCCGCGCCGAGCGCCTGGACCCACCTGGCCTTCGCCTGGGACGAGACCCGCGGCGTGCGCCTGTACGTGGACGGCAAGGAAGCCGTGCGCGTGGACTGCACGCAGGCCTGCGCCGACGGCGGCTCGCTCGACTTCGACGCCGCGCTCGACCAGCTCGGCCTGGCCGCACGCGTACTCGCCCCGCACCAGGTGCAGAGCCGCTACAACTTCCTGCGCGGCAGCGATTTCGACGAGATCCGCGTCTACGACCGCATGCTCGACGCCGCCGGCGTCGCTGCGCTGGCCCGGCAGCAGGAGCCGCGCAGCGCCGAGACCGTGCCCGACAGCGCCGCGCGCAACGCCTGGCTGCACCGCTTCGGCTGGGACCACGGTCGCGCACCGCCGGCGCTGGATGCCCCGTCCACGCGCATCCGCAAGGTCGAGTTCGCCGACGCCAAGGACCTGAAGGAGTGGATGTGGAAGGCGACCGACGGCATCGCCGAGACCACCTGGCCCGGCGTGTACAACCGCTCGCGCCTGCCCGGCCGCAACGACTACTTCCAGTTGCCCGACTGGAACGTCTACGTCGAAGGCGGCAAGGCGCTGGACCTGGTCCTGCCCGACGAACCGTTCAACCGCATCGAACTGCGCGGCGCCGCCTATGGCCAGGCCACCTATGCCGCCGCTGGTGCGACGCCCACGCCGCTGTTCTCGCGCGCCCAGGGCACGGTGCGCAGCGTCGATCAGTTCGAACGCCGCCGCGGCGGCCACCTGCGTTTCACCAACGTCGCCCAGGAAACCCCGATCCAGGAGATCTGGGCCTACGATGTCGGCGCCGGCGCCGAGCCGGCCAACCCCAGCGCCACGCTGCGCTACACCGTGCGCAGCGACATCGCCCCGGACTACGCCAACCTCGCCGCGCTGCGCGCCTACATCGCCGGGCGTTACCCGCCGGACGAGCGCAGCACCGTGGTCGCCCTGCCGACCAAGGCGCCGTCGCGCAAGCGTGCCGACGAAAAGACCGCGGTGCCGCCGCTGCCCATCGTGCACGTGCTCATTCCGTCCAACCTCGGCGACGCACCGGCCGCGCAGCCGCTGATGCGCAGTTGGTCCTACGGCTGGGAGAACATGCACGATGGCCTGGACGGCATCGCCATCGACCTGCCGGCGCTGCAACTGCCGGCCACGCACAACGGCCTGATCCCGCTCAACATCCGCGTCAAGGATCCGATCTGGCCCGGCCGCGACATGCTCGACGTGTCGGTCTCGGTCGCGCCCGGACAGGCGCGCACGCTGTGGCTGGACCTGCGCGACCGCATCCTCACCGACGACAGCCTGATGCTCAGCATCGCCTCGGCCGCGCCCGGCTTCGACGCGCGCGCGCTGGACGGCGCGCAGATCCGCCTGCTGTTCAAGCCGCGCGAGCAGGCCAAGGCCGAGCACATCGCCGACCGCTTCAACCAGGTCAAGGACAACTGGGGCTTCCTGGTCGAGGAGCACACCAGCTCCAAGCGCCAGCGCCTGTACGCGCGCCTGGATGCGGATATCCACGACCTGCTGCGGGTGGACCCGGACAACGCGCTGGGCCGCCAGTACTGGGCCGACATCAGCTACGGCAACCAGGGACCGCTGCCGGTGCAGTTGCCGCAGCCGCCCAAGGGCGTGCCGGGCTGGGCGTTCTGGCAGCTGGAAGATCTCAAGGCCACGCGCCGCTACATCAACTGGTGGATCGACGAACGCCAGGTGGATTACGGCGATTTCGGCGGCGGCATCTCCGACGACTCCGACCTCACCCAGCAATGGCCCGGCGTCGCCCTGATGGGCGTGGATCCGGACAAGCTCACCGCCTCGCTCACCGCCCTGTCCGACGCCAACTACCGCAACGGCATGTTCACCGACGGCCTCTCCACCATCGAGACCGACGAACTGCATTCCTACGAGGACGGCATCAACATCAACAGCGAAATGCTCTACCTCAACTGGGGCGACCCGCTGACGGTGGAGCGGCTGATGCGCACGGTTAAGGCGTTCGACCGCATCATCCAGGTCAACCCGCAGGGTCACCTGCTGTTCGCCAGCAACTGGTTCGGTGGGCGCAAGGTCTACCGCGAGCCGAACTGGCAGTGGCAAAAACCCTATTCGTTCCCGATCCTGCACCCGGCGCTGCTGCTGGGCGGCTACAACGCCGACCCCAACAGCCGCCGCATCGTCACCGGCCTGGCCGACGGCTACCTGGCCCACGCCTACACAGACGCCAAGGGCCAGTGGGCGCTGCCCAACGAGATCAACTGGGCCACCGACAAGACCCGCGGCGGCAGCCTGTTCGACGGCAGCGGCGGCCCCGACACCCTGCACACCTTCTGGGCCGCGTACCGCTGGACCGGCGATGCGCGCTATCTCCAGCCCATCGACTACCGCGTTGCGAAGGCCGGGCCCGGCGGCCTGTCCCTGCTCAACGAGAACTTCCTCGACGTGCTCGGCAAGCGCGACAGCTGGGGCGCCAGCCTGGCCAAGGCGGCAGCCGACGCCGAGGCCGACGACGCCCCGGACTTCGCCCACCACGTCGCCTGGGAGCAGACTGGTGACCCGCGCTGGCTGGAAACCCTGTACCGCGCCGAGACCCGCGACAAGCTACAGACCTTCTACATGAACACCGAAGGCCACTGGTGGAGCGACCGCGTCGAATCGCCCACAGTGAACCTGCAGCGCGCCCGCCTCGGCGGCGTCGCCCTCAAGCGCAACCAGACCTACCCCGGCCACACCGTCAGCTGGCGCTTCGCCGATCCCGAAGGCGCGGTGCAGGTGGCGCTGCTGCTGCCGAAGCCGCGGCAGGATCGCTTCACCGTCATCGGCTACAACACCAGCGGCAAGGCACAGCGCGCACAGATGACCGGATGGAATGTCGCGGCTGGGCAGTGGCGCATGCGCGCGGGCGTGGATCGCGATGACGACGGGAAGATCGATGGCAAGGCCGCCACCCGTGAATTCGCGTTCGAGAAGAGCGGGGCGGTGGATGTGGAGTTCCCGCCAGGGCAGACGGTGGTGATGGAGTTCGAGTTGGTCACGCCGGCTGCGGTGCCGGTCGAGCTGCGGCCGGATCTGGGGATTGGGCGTGGGGATGTGCGGGTGACTGCGGATGCCATCGAAGTCACCGTGCATAGCCTGGGGCATGTGGATGCGCCGGCGGGGTTTGTGGTGCTGGAGGATGCGCGTGGCAGGGAATTGGCGCGGGCCGGATTTCCGACGTTGGCGGCGCCGCGGGATCTGGAGCCGAAGACGGCGCAGGTGCGGTTGATGGTGCCGGACGGAAAGAGCGCAAAGGGAGGTCGGCTGCGTATCGTCACCCAGGGCGACGTGGCAGAACTGACGCAGAGAAACAATGCAGTGGATGTGCCTTGATTTAATTGGACCCACATCAAGACGCGCTCTTGCCTAGCGGAACGCGCATTCAACTCGGAATGTCCCCGACTGACGGCTTACATTTGTCTCCCCAAAAAGTGTGACGCCGTGCTACAACAGGATCGTCTGTGGGGGAGAACGGACTTCCATAGGACCTGATTGGACGGTTGCGCATGGGGATACGCGGCGCAAAACGTCCATCTGTAATGGGAACGCTAGGACGCCAAATCTTCTCAGGGGAAATCGATGTTTACCAAAGTCTCGATCATCGCGGCGCTAGCCGGGTTTGCCTTGTGCCTGTCTGCTGCATCCGCGGATGCACGTGTGCGCGCGGCGGGTTCACACCACACGACCAGTCATGGTGGGCACTACGAATCGGGCCACGGCTCTTCGCATAAGGGTGGTAGCTACCGTAGTCCAAGCACCACCAATCATTACCGACGTCATAAGTATTAATTTCAATAAGTTATGAGATCGATGGTGAGAATAGCGGGGTAAGAGAACCCAGCGTCTAATCGCAGTTTTCCTGCGCTAATCACCCTAGCGCGCTCTGACGCCTGTCCTCATTGCTAGATCATAGGAGAGATAATAATGGCTAACTATAAGTGCCCGGAGTGCAAAAAGCGCACCGCGAAGTACGACAAGGGGGCATATATCTGCACCAATTCGAGCTGCAGAACCATATGGTGGAGTGCCTTCGACAAGCCGGCGGCAGGAAAATCCCGTCGCGGATTTAATTGCGGTACGTGCGGTAATGGCACGGTACACCCCCTTGCAACTCTCGATACAATCAATATTTGGCGCTGCAGTAAATGCGCCACAACAACAATTAAGCCTGTCGACGTGGTGTGAGTCCTGCCGCTTTTTTAGCGGTCCAATAGTGGTTGGTCATCATTTGGATCATTGCCATTGGCTAAACAATTTTTCGCCACAGCAGTGTCAGCACTAAAAGAAGCCTTGGCCTCGGTGTATTTGTACAAATCAGACCTATGGAGCAAATGGAGCCAGAGCAAATGAGCCGGAGTGAATTTTTCTCCATGCTCGGTTCCTTGAAAGTGCACTCTGACCTCAGTTCTCAATGAAGGGCCTTCTACGACTCAGCGAGGATTGCGTTATTCCGAATTTAGGAGTTCCAATAGTAGTTAAGAATAAAAAGGGGGATATATGCAGATGACGGTTGCAGCGAAACTTCGTCAGGCATGGGGGGGGAAGCCTTGCGACCACCCATACATTGAGCAGGAGTATCACCTTGGTTCCAACACCGGGGAGTATGTTTGCACCCAGTGCGGCGAGGCAAAAGAGGGTTCGGACTGGAATAAGCGGGTATCAGATTCCTAACAACTAACTCAAGCCGACGTTGCTCCGCAACACGGCTTAATTTCGACCTTAGGCCTCATATCCGAAGTTCAAAGGAACCCCAATGAAAAGCCGCACTGAACTAGAAGCTGAGTTGCAGCAAGTTGAGCGAAAACTCGTCCCCACCTCCAATCAGCTAGATGATCTTCTCAATCGCTTCGCCGTCTCTATCGTGCCTGAGGTCAAGGCCTGGATTAAGAACGAGGCCATTAGACAAATGGAGGAAAATCACGCCAAGGTCAATGAGGCTGGTGTTGACTTTGTCCGAGACTTTAAGGGAGATGTGATATCTCTTCTGGAAAACACTGATGCGATCTGCTTGAGTGCGCTAGGTCCGAAAGATCGTTGGCCCCATAACAAAGAGCTTCAACCGCAGGACTTATACACGTCATCTCAGAATAATTTCTTCTCCGACGTTTTTAGGCGTGCAATCTCATCTCTCGGAAAAATTCTTGACACTCGCGGACTGTTGAGTGATTACACACAGAATAGTAGTTGGCGTCGAGCACCCCCAAAAGGATATGAGTACGCATACAACCCAGGCTTCGACGGTCAAAAAATATGAGGAAGTCTCGGCTTATCGTGAACTACTTAGAACACACTGGGATTTGAAGCAGTCCGTTTCCAAGATAAAAGTGAGCATAGAGAAAGCCAAGACTAGGGACTTGTGGGATGAGGCCCAATAATTCATTCAAGCCGATGCCGCTTCGCGGCTGGGTTTAGTTCAGGCGTTAGGCGTCAGGGGGAGACTATGACGGCGGGACGATTACTGGTGAAGATTGCGCTTCCGAGCAAACACTACGAGATTGATGCAGATGAGATCGGGAACCTCGTTCTGAAGCATCAATCAGAGTTTGAGCCTTTATTTGAGCGTGCGATAGATGTTGACGACGGCAGAGTCCAGCTAGTAGATGACAGCGTAGAGATTGAGCAGGTTGAGCTGGATGATGACGGCAAATCTGGTTGTGTGAGCGTAGAGTTCATGTCTTCGTTCTATGCAGGGTGCAAGGACCAAGACTCAACAGATTGGCATCAGGAGGATCTGCCGTTCTCCATTGAGAACGGCGTTCTGATCTTTGACATCCTCATCCCGGCTCACTGGCGAATTGATAATTAGGCCATACCGCCTAACAATTAATTCAAGCCGAGTCCGCATCGTTAAGACAGCGAGTGGATAGTTGGTCGGGCGGCCGGCTTAATTCAGGTGTTATACCTACAAGGAAAGTGTGCAATGCCTTCAAAAAATGAAGATGCACTAAGAAATGCCGCGCTCTACTTTGGATCTGAGGCCTCTAAATTTCAGCATGCCGTTGACTCTGGTGAGCTACCTGTGCAAGAGCACGCACATCTAATTCAGCATGCGAATCAAGTGCTGCGACTCGCTACGCTTGCAATCAAAGAGCTGCACAGCCCCAAAGGTGGCTGTAAAGTCGCAAGTGGCAGAGCGTATGTAGCGCTCCGCCAACTCACACAAGCAATCACTGACCTATGCGAGGAGACACACATTGTCCCAAAACCTCTACCTGGAAAGCCTCGGAGGCTGTAGGTCTAAAAATTCATTCAAGCCGAACCCGCGTCGCGGGTCGGCTTAATTTCAGGTATTAGGCAACCAGGGGTTAAAGTGAAGATCACGGCTGATGGGAAAGATAGTTGGAAATTGGTTGGTGCCCCGGAAGGTGCAAAATTGTGCCGCGTTACAATCATCTTTCCGCCTATCAAAAGTGGTGCTGGTGGCGTTTCCATAAAATTCACCGAACCTAAAGTAAACATACGCATCATTCATGATGACGGGCGAAGCGAAAGTATTTCAAACGTAGATATCGAATGGTCGTAAGTAGCATTAAATGGGGTCAGCATTAAATGGGGTTAGAGTACACTTCCCATGTGGCCAGTACTCTAAAAAGTGCACTCTGACCCTATTTTGCCGATTTATTCAGGCTGAACGCGCTTCGCGGGCCGGCTTAATTCCAGTGTTAGCCCTTAATGCAAAAATTGTCATCGCGTTATGAGGGAAATAAGTGTGAAATCGAGTCGTGCCCGAACGCTGCTCTTCGAATCGTATTACCACTTGTGGTGGCTGCTACCTATCCTCCTGATGGCTCTCCTATTTGCTGCCTTCTACAAAGGTTACTTCCCACTAAAGGGAGCTAACTTAGCTGAGAGAGGTCAGTTCGGAGATAGCTTCGGAGTACTGAACTCTCTCTTCACTGGACTCGGGTTCGGCGGACTCATTGTTACGCTGCTTCTCCAACAAAAGCAGATCCGCCAACAAGAACGGCAGATTTTGGCTCAACAAAGAAGCGATGCGCTACGACATTATGAAGAGGCACTCCACAGACTCATGGCCATGTATCAAACGACCCTGAGCGAAGTGGTGACTTCCAAGCGTGATCTACATGGGCGCTCGGTTCTGAGAATATCTACTGATCGGGCATTTGAAGCTCTAAAGAGAGAAGGTGTTCACTTGGTGCCGCATGACATTCAGGAGCGCTACGCTAGGGGAGCCCTTTCCTCTGAAGATCAGCTTCTACTTGATTATCTTTATTTTAGAAACTTCAAAATTCTTTCTGTTGAGATCGACAGGCAGGGGCGGCTGATCGATACACTGAAAGCTCTCTTGGACCATTTGGTGAATCATATTCCGTCGCACGCCTCTCTTGATCGTTACAAGGGCCTAGTTTGCTCACAAATTACTTACGTCGAAGTCTCCTATTTCTTCTTCATCGCCTTGTCTTTCAAGGCTGAAGATGAACTCCGCGATCTATTGTTAAAGTCAGGGCTGCTTTTGAAGGCGGCCCATGTGAAACGACTTCGAGTTCATGACTACATGTATCAGCAATTTTGGGGACAAGACATTCGCGCTTTCAAGAGTCCCATGCTTCTGCCGATGAGCGATAGAAGAATTGACCTTGCTGTTCGAGCTCACCGGAAAAGAACCGGGCTGAAGAAGGCCGATCTGACGACCTACACTTCGCCCAGGATAAGCTCAAGGTCAACAAACAACGTGGCTATCCCGTAACCAGTCGGGTTAAAATTAGACGCTAGCTACTACGTCGCTTTCTTGAGGGAAAACAGGGGGGGAACAGGGGTCAGAGTGCACTTTATATCCCGCCTCGCGACGCGGCTTAGTTCCAGAAATAGGGGTCAGAGTCACTTTTCTTGTGTGCTACACCTTCGAAGGTTCACTCTAATCCCAGCTTTAACACACTAATTTCATGGCAACCCAAACCTGGACAGAGAAAGAATACGTGGAGTGCCTGAAGCACGAACGCCAATTGTTCGCGCGGGTTCTTTGCTCTTACGGGTCATACTCACCGGCGGACGCTGACAACGCGGCAGTTGCACGCTATCCATACGAGGAGCCAAATGATCTACACGGGCTCATCTTTCATGACGAGGCATGGCATTGGGCCATGCTTCGCATCCACGGAGAAGCTCACTGG
>NZ_AQOI01000125.1:0-3233 GCF_000364665.1 Xanthomonas sp. SHU 199 | reverse complement strand
CCCTGGCGGGCGCGGCTGTGGGACGCGGCGGAGCGGGCGCGGGCGGCTGCTATCCTATCGGCCAGTGAACGAACGGCCGAGCGTGCCGGAGGGTTGCGACGTGTGGGAACTGGTCAAGGCCGGTGGCTGGCCGATGGTGCCATTGCTGCTGTTGGGCGTGGTCGCGCTGGCGATCGTCCTGGAGCGGTTCTGGAGCCTGCGCCGTAGCGAGGTGTTGCCGCCGGGACTGGGCCAGGAAGTGCGCAACTGGGCCACGCGCGGCAAGCTCGACCCCACCCACATCGAATCGCTGCGGCGCAATTCGCCGCTGGGCGCGTTGCTCGCGGCCGGCCTGGACGTACGCAACCGTCCGCGCGAGATCGTGCGCGAGCGCATCGAGGACACTGGCCGGCACGTCGTGCACCGCATGGAGCGTTACCTGAACGCGTTGGGCACCATCGCCTCGGCCGGGCCGCTGCTCGGCCTGCTCGGCACCGTGGTCGGCATGATCCAGATGTTCCTCGGCATCCTCGACCATGGCCTGGGCGACGTGAACCAGCTCGCCGGCGGCATCGGCAAGGCGCTGGTGTGCACCGCCACCGGCATGATCATCGCGGTGCCGGCGCTGATCTTCCATCGCCATTTCAAGGGCCGCATCGCCGGTTACGTGATCGAGATGGAGCAGGAAGCCACCGCCCTGACCGACGCGCTCGACGGCCACGGCCGTGCGGTTGCGCCGGCACGCGGCGCCGCGTCGAACGCCGCGTCGGCCAAGGGCTGAGCCGGTGCGGATCCGCGACGACCGTGGCCAGGACGAGCCGCACATCGACCTGGTGCCGTTGATCGACGTCATCCTGGTGCTGATCATCTTCTTCGTCGTGACCACCACCTTCGATGCGCGTTCGACGCTGCAATTGCAGTTGCCCAACGCCAGCGACCGCAACGCGCCGCCGCCGGCGCGCGCGCTGAGCGTGCTGATCAACGCCGACGGGCATTACTTCATCAACGACCAGGAAGTGCTGCGCACCGACGTGGAGTCGGTCAAGCGCAGCATCGCCCAGGTCGCTGGCGACGACCGCGAACAGCCGGTGCTGCTGCGCGCCGACGCGCGCACGCCGTACCAGGCGGTGGTCACCGCGCAGGACGCGCTGGGCCAGCTCGGGTTCCGCCGCATCGCCATCGCCACTGCCCCCGAAGTCAACAGGGACGGAAGCTCCAAGTGAATGTACCCACCGACGTGCCCGTCCAGGATTCGCCCTGGCGGACCTATCGCCGCCTGTTGTCCTATGCCGGCGGCTACCGCGGCCTGCTGTTGATCGCTGCCGTTGGTGCGCTGCTGGAAGCGCTGGCCGGCTCCGGCTTCCTTGCGCTGATGAAGCCGATCACCGACGAGACCTTCATCGCCCGCAACCGCGAGGTGGCGATGTGGCTGCCGTTGCAGATCGTCGGCCTGTTCGTGCTGCGCGGTATCGCCGGCTACGTCACCGACATGTCGATGGGACGCGCGGCGCGGAGCATTTCCCGCGATTTCCGGGTCAACGTGCTGGACAAGTACCTGCGCCTGCCGGGCAGCCGCTTCGATGCCGAGCCGGTGGCGTCGATGCTGGTGCGGCTGGGTTCGGACAGCGAGCAGGTGGCGCAGGCCGCGGTCGACGCGATGAAGGTGATGGTGCAGCAGACCCTGCAGATCGTCGGCGCGCTGGCGGTGATGCTGTGGTACAGCTGGACGGTGACCGTGACCATCCTGCTGGTGGCGCCGCCGCTGGCGTGGGTGATGGACCGCGTAGCCAAGCGCTACCGGCGGGTCAGCCACCGCATCCAGGAGAGCAACGCCGAGCTGATGCAGTCCGCCGAGCAGGCCCTGTCCGGCAACCAGGAGGTCAAGGTCTACGGCGCGCGCGCCAGCGAGATGGAGCGCTACCAGCACCTGGCCGACACCAACCTGCACCTGGCGATGAAGGTCGAATCCACCCGCGGCATCTCCTCGGCCGCGGTGCAGTTGCTGGGCGCGATCGGCTTGGCCGCGCTGCTGCTGATCGCCGGCCACGAGGCGCTGGCCGGGCGCCTGACCGCCGGCGAGTTCGTGTCGCTGATGACCGCGATGATGGCGATCATCCCGGCGCTGAAGAACCTCACCAACGTGCAGAACATGCTGCAGCGGGGCGTCGCTTCGGCGCAGCGGCTGTTCGTGGTGCTGGATGCGCCGGAGGAACAGGACAGCGGTACCCGCCACATCGAGCGCGCGCAGGGCCGGATCGAGTTCCGTGAGGTCACCGCCGCCTATCCGGGGCAGGCGCGGCCGGCGCTGGCCGAGGTCAGCTTCGTCGCCGAACCCGGCACCGTCACCGCCATCGTCGGCCGCTCCGGCAGCGGCAAGTCGAGCCTGGTCAAGCTGATCCCGCGCTTCTACGACCCGCAGTCCGGGCAGATCCTGCTCGACGGCCATCCGCTGCAGGAGTACCGCCTGGAGGATCTGCGCCGGCAGATCGCCCTGGTCGGCCAGCAGGTGATGCTGTTCGATGGCAGCATCGCCGAGAACGTCGCCTACGGCGAGATGCGCGAGGCCGGCCCGGCGCAATTGCAGCAGGCGATCGCCGATGCCAACGCGATGGAGTTCGTCGAGCACCTGCCGGACGGCCTGCAGTCGCAGGTCGGGGCCAAGGGCGGGCGCCTGTCCGGCGGCCAGCGCCAGCGCCTGGCGATCGCCCGCGCCATGCTCAAGGACGCGCCGATCCTGATCCTCGACGAGGCCACCGCCGCGCTGGACAACGAATCCGAGCGGCTGGTGCAGGATGCCTTGCACCGGCTGATGCCTGACCGCACCACGCTGGTCATCGCCCACCGCCTGTCGACCATCGAACACGCTGACCAGGTGCTGGTGATGGACCACGGCCGCATCGTCGAGCGCGGCACCCACCGCGAGCTGCTGGCGCTGGGCGGGGTGTATGCGCACCTGCACAGCATGCAGTTCCGCGAAAGGCAGTTCGGATGAGCGAGCGCGGGCCGCACACCCCCGCCTATTGGTACGGCACGGGTTCGCCGCCGCTGCACGCGCGCGTGCTGACCCCGCTGTACGCGGCGGCGATCGCGCTGCGCCGTGCGCTGTACCGGCGCGGCTGGCGCAAGCGCCACAGCATCGCCGCACCGGTGGTGGTGGTCGGCAACCTCACCGCCGGCGGCACCGGCAAGACGCCGCTGACCATCGCCCTGGTGCAGCGCCTGCGCGACGCTGGCTGGAGCCCGGGCGTGGCCAG